>NZ_NOZF01000053.1:0-10825 GCF_002258565.1 Rhodococcus sp. 05-2254-6 | reverse complement strand
TCTTCTACACCGACAACCTCGATGTGGTGCCGTTGGTGCTGGCGTTCGTCGGTCTGGGGCTGATCTTCCTGCTGCGTCGGCTCGAGGTGTGGCGCGGCGTCGGGTACTTCGTCGTCGCACTGTTCACCTGGGTTGCGATGTACGAGTCCGGAGTTCACCCCACCCTCGCGGGAGTGATGATCGCCTTGATTCTTCCGGTGTATCCGCCGCGCCGTACCGAGGTGGAACGCGCGGCGGATCTGACACGCGCGTTCCGACAGTCGCCCAATCCCGAATACGCCCGCGCGGCCCGTCTCGGGCTCGATCGCGCGGTGTCGGTCAACGAACGTCTCATGCGGCTCTACCAGCCGTACACGGCGTTCATCATCGTGCCGATCTTCGCGCTCGCCAACGCCGGAGTCGTCCTGAGCTCGGACACTCTGAAAGCCGCGTCGACCTCGACACTCACCTGGGGCATCATCGCCGGTCTCGTCCTCGGCAAGCTCGTCGGAATCACGGCTGCCTCCGCTGTTTTCGCGAAGTTGAGACCGTCGTCCCTGGCTCCGGGCCTGACGCTGTCACACATCGCAGGCGGTGCCGCGATGTCCGGAATCGGATTCACGATCTCGTTGTTCATCATCGATCTCGCACTCGACGACCCGTTGCTGGCCGACGAAGCACGGGTCGGCGTGTTGGTGGCCTCGGTGATCGCCGCGGTACTCGGCTGGGTTCTCTTCCGCATCGACGAGAAGATTCATCCTCCGAAAGCCGAAGCCTCTCTCCGCATTCTGCGTCCGGTCGACGCCAAGCGCGATCACATCCGCGGCCCGGTGGACGCACCGTTGACCATCGTGGAGTATGCGGATTTCGAGTGCCCGTTCTGCAGCAAGGCAACCGGCAGTGTCGCCGAGGTACGCAAGCACTTCGGCGACGACCTTCGGTACGTCTACCGGCACCTGCCGCTCGACGACTATCACCCGCACGCCCGCTACGCCGCGTACGCCAGCGAGGCCGCCGCAGCGCAGGGGAAGTTCTGGGAGATGGCCGACGTGTTGTTCCGCAACAGTGATGCTCTCGAACCCGACGACATCGACGGCTACGCGCGCGAACTCGGCCTCGACATGGACAAATTCGAGGACGACATCCGCACCGGCGATCACGTCGTTCGCGTCGAGGACGACGAGCTCGACGCCTCGTCCTCGGACGTGGACGGCACCCCGACCTTCTACCTGGGACGCGGCGACAAGAACCTGACCCGGCACGTCGGACCATACGATGCGGCGACGTTGATCCGGGAACTCGAATCCATGTGAGCGCGGGCAAGGTTGCACAGAACACGTCCGCGTCGACTGAATACCGTCGATACGGCGTCGTAGTGTGCAACGTTGCCCGGCTTCGTCAGCTCTCCGTGCGATTCCCCTCCGCATCCCAGTGCTCGGCGACCTTTTTCGACGGCTGCACTCGGGGCGGTTCGCCGGGCATCTTGGGGTAATCCGGCGGGAAGTTCAGCTCCCCGCCCGGCAGTGTTTCCCACAGGTGCAGAAGGGGTTCGAGGGAGTAGGCCTGCTCGTCCATATCGGCCCACGGGTCTCCGTCCTGAACCAGCTCCGGCACCGTGACGAGGTTGTACTCACGTGGATCGGTGATATCTGCCAACTGCAACCACGTCATCGGAGTGCTCACCGTCGCGCCCGGCCGGGCCCGCAGACTCCATGCACTGGCGATGGTTCGGTCTCGATTGTTCTGGTTGTAGTCGATGAAGATGCGTTCTCCGCGTTCCTCTTTCCACCAGTTGGTGGTCACCCCGTCGTCGCGCCGTTCCAGCTCGCGGCCCAGGCCGATGGCCGCGTGGCGCACCTGCTCGAAGGTGTACTGCGGCTCGATGCGAACGTATATGTGAATGCCCCGATTCCCACTCGTCTTCGGGTAGCCGCGTAAACCCAGCTCCTCCAACAGCTCTCGGGTCACGTCGGCCACTCGCAGGGCGTCCGCGAACGTGGTTCCCGGCTGCGGATCGAGGTCGAGACGCAACTCGTCGGGATGGTCGACGTCCGGTCGCCGCACCGGCCACGGATGGAAGGTCAGCGTGCCCATCTGCGCCGCCCACACCAGCGACGCGGATTCGGACGGGCACAGCTCTTCGGCGGTGCGCTTGCTGGGGAACGCGATCTTCACCGTCTCGATCCACTCGGGCGCACCCTTGGGCAACCGCTTCTGATAGAAACCGTCGCCCTCCTTGTCCTGGGGTCCGAGTGCCAATCTCATGCCCTCGCGATAGCCGTCGGGCCAACGCTCCATCGCGGTGGGGCGGTCACCGATCGCCCGCATCAGAGGCTCCCCGACGGCCGCGAAGTACTCGCACACCTGCAGTTTGGTGATCTCCGGGGTGCGTTCGGTGGCCTGAAAGATCACGCGATCGGGGCTCGACACCCGCACTTCGCGCTCGCCGGCCTGCACGAACGCCGGTGGTGTTTTCGCGGCCATGGCTACCGTCCCCCGGCAATGACGTCGGCGACGTCGTAGCGCACCGGAACCTCGAGCTGGTCGTACGCGCACGAGCGCGGCTCACGATCGGGTCGCCACCGCAGGAACCGCGCCACGTGCCGCAGCCGAGCCCCTTCCATCTGGTCGTAGGCCACCTCGATGACGCGCTCGATGCGCACCGGGATCCAGTTGCGGTCGTTCGACGAATTCCAGCGGGTCGCTTCGCCGTCGTACGTGACGTCGTCGCCGAGCCGGAGCGGTTCGAGTTCTTCGAGCAGTTCCAGCCGTCGCTTGTCGGTGAAGGCCGACGCGCCGCCGATCATGCGCAGGTCGTCGCCGTCGTACAGACCGAGCAGCAGAGATCCGATACCGTTGCCGGACTTATGGATTCGATAACCGATCAACACACAGTCGGCGGTACGCGCATGCTTGATCTTGACCATCTCGCGCTTGTTCGGCAGATAGAGACCGTCGAGCTTCTTGGCCACCACACCGTCGAGCCCGGCACCCTCGAAACGCTCGAACCAATCCTCGGCCACCGCCGCGTCGTCGGTGGCGGAGGTGACGTGACAGCTCGTCCCGCCGGTACCCACCGCGTCGAGCAGTCTCGCTCGCCGCGTCGAGAACGGCTCACCCGTCAGGTCCTCGTCGCCGACGGCCAACAGGTCGAAGCCGATGAACTGCGCGGGCGTCTTCTCCGCGAGCATGGTCACCCGGCTCGCCGCGGGGTGAATCCGTTCGGACAGCGACTCCCAGTCCAGACGAGTGGATCCGTCCTTCTCGCGGGGGACGACGATCTCGCCGTCGACGACGATCTTCTCGGGCAGCTCGGCCTTGATCGCCTCCACCAACTCCGGGAAATAGCGTGCCAGGTCCTTACCGCCACGTGACCCCAGCACCACCTCGTCTCCGTCACGGAAGACGATCGCGCGAAACCCGTCCCATTTCGGCTCGTACGACCACACCGCGGGCCCGTCCTCGGGCTGTGCGGGCACCACTTTCGCGGCTTTGGCGAGCATCGGTGCGACCGGCACGGCAAGAGGAAGATCCACGCAGTTCATCCTGCCTCATGCAGCCGACGAGCGAGTCCGATATTTTCTACACGAGCACGGTCGAACCTACGAGGGCAGGACTCACCATGGCGTCATCCAGTCGTTCGGTCCGCGCTCTCGTGCTCGCGTTGTCGTCGTGCGCGGCGCTGATGCTCGGCGGATGCGCCTCGGAAGTGTCCGGTACCGCCGTCGCCATCTCCGGTGCCACCATTCCCGCCACCACGACCACCAACCCTCCCACCACCACACCTCAGACCGACATCGACGACGGCGGCAGTGTCGACATCGACGTGGAGATCGGCGAGTGCGTGGCCCTGGGCGGAACCGTCGACGAGGCGGCCATCGACAACGCGGCCTGCGGATCTCCGCAGTCCAACTACGTCGTCTTCGCCAAGACGCCCACCTCCGCCGAGTGCCCCGAGGATGCCGATCAGTACTACTACGAGACCTACTTCGACATCGAACAGGGAGCCCTGTGCCTCGACATCGACTGGCAGGTCGGTGGATGCATGGACCTCGTCGGTGAATTCGCTCAGCGGATCGACTGCGCGACCCCCGGTGCCGACACCCGCCGCGTCGTGACCATCCTGCAGGGCACCTCGTCCGTCGACGACTGCCCCGACCCCGCGCTGTACGGATTCGAGAAGGACTCACGCAACTTCGTCGTCTGCGTCGAACGGTTGTGACCGCCACCGACATCTCGGTCTCGAGCGCTCGGGGGCGCTGGATCGTCGCAGCCACGGTGCTCGGTTCGGCTCTGGCGATGCTCGACGCCACCGTGGTCAATATCGCGTTACCCGCGATCGGTCGCGATCTCGGTTCGGGCGTCACCGGTCTGCAGTGGACGCTGAGCGGTTACACCTTGACGCTGGCCTCGCTGATTCTGCTGGGCGGGTCGCTAGGCGACCGGCTGGGGCGCAGGCGGGTGTTCGTCTGGGGCACCGTCTGGTTCGCGGCCGCGTCGGTGCTCTGCGGGCTCGCTCCCAGCATCGAGGTGCTGGTCGCGGCGCGCCTACTGCAGGGCGTCGGCGCGGCCTTGTTGACGCCGGGTTCTCTCGCGCTGATCTCGGCCTCCATCAGGGCCGAGGACCGAGGAGCTGCGATCGGTCTGTGGTCGGGTCTCGGCGGCGTCGCGTCCGCGGTCGGTCCGTTGCTCGGCGGCTGGTTGGTCGACGCCGTCGGGTGGCGTTCGGTGTTCCTGATCAACATCCCGCTCGCCGTCGTGGTCGTGTGGGTGGCAGCGAAACACGTTCCCGAGAGCCGAGATCCGCACGCATCCGGCCGACTCGACGTACCGGGAGCGGTGACCGTCGCGGCAGCGCTGGGTCTGCTCACGTACGGTCTGATCGAGTCACATGCCCTGGCGCTCGCTCTGGGTGTCGTCGCGGCCGGAGTGTTCGTGGTGATCGAGCGTCGCTCGCACGATCCACTGGTTCCGCCGTCGCTGTTCGCATCCCGAGTGTTTCTGGCGGCCAACCTCGTCACCTTCGCCGTGTACGCGGCTCTGGGCGGCGTGTTCTTTCTTCTGGTGTTGCAGTTGCAGTTCGCCGTGGGCTACTCACCCATCGCGGCCGGAGTGGCCACGCTGCCGATCACCGCTCTGATGCTCGTCCTGTCCGCCCGCGCGGGCAGAATCGCCGGACGCATCGGACCTCGTGTTCCGATGACCGTCGGGCCGCTGCTCTCGGCACTGGGGCTGTTGCTGATGTTGCGCATCGGACCCGGATCCACCTACGCCACAGACGTTCTGCCTGCGGTTGTCGTCTTCGGGCTCGGATTGTCCGCTCTGGTGGCCCCGCTGACCGGAGCGGTTCTGGGCGCGGTGTCGACCGATCGTGCCGGAATCGCGTCTGGAGTCAACAATGCCGTGGCCCGCACCAGTCAACTGCTCGCCGTGGCCGCGCTCCCTGCGCTCGCCGGTATCGCGGGATCCGATTACGCTGCGCCGGAGGTGTTCTCGGACGGCTTCCACACCGCGATGCTGATGTGCACCGGATTGCTGGTGATCGGTGCGGTCATCGCGGCGGTACTGATCCGCGGCACCGGCGACGACGCGTCGAACTGTCCCCCGCACTGCGACATCGGCTCACCACCACCCGCCTCGCGTCGGAGCGCGTGACTCACCGCACTGGGTCATCGCACTGGGTCATCGCACGATCAGCACCGAGCAGTCGGCGTGGTGAACGAGATTCTGACTGACCGACCCCAGAATCGTCCCACGCAGAGCACCTCGACCGCGAGAACCCACCACGAGCATCGACGCCGACGCCGACATCGCGCGCAGGCCTCGCGTCGGGCTCGACTGCGCGCTCACAGTGCTCAGCGCAACCTCCGGATACTTCTCGTGCATCTTCTCCACATGCGTTTCGAGCCAATGCTTTTCGTGAGCGCGAATGCTCACCCAGTCGACGCCCTCGAATCCCGTTCCCAGGCCCGGCTGGGCCGCGAATCCCCAGTAGTTCGCCGCGACCACGGGTGCACCGACGGTGTGCGCGAACTCGAGCGCGGCACTCAACGCTCGATCCGACTGCTCGCTTCCGTCGACGCCCACCACGATGGGCCTGGCCGGATCGACGCTCTCCCCACCACCACGCACGAGCAGTACGGGGCAACGGGCGTGCGTGACGACCCGAAGGGTGTTGCTGCCCAGGGTCAGGTCTCGTAGTGCACTCGACTTCCTCGATCCCAGCACGATCAATTCGGCGTCGGCATTCGACAGGTACGACGCGATGGTGCCGTCGACGCTGACGATGTCGACGGATACGTCGGGTGCAACGTCGTGCATCGCTCCGGCCGCACGGGTGAGATGCTTTCGCCCGATCATGCGGAGGTCCCGCTCGAGCGCACCGCCGTCCACGAACGCTGCCGATCCGTACCAATCCCCCTCGGGGACAGCGTGAATCAACCGAACGGACGCGTGTGTCTTCGCGGCGTAGGCGGCCGCCCACAGTGCTGCGGCATCGGCCTCGGTGGAGCCGTCGATGCCCACCAGGATGGGAAGCACGCGGTCGGTGGAATTGCTCATGATGTGTTCCTGTCTCGATGGGGAAGCCGTCGGGTCGGTCAGGGATGGAACAGGGCAGATACTTCGTCGGTATCGATATCGGTGCGGCATCCGCTAGATTCGAGCTCGACGTAGAAGGTCTCGTAGCCGCGCGGGTCGGCCCCGCTGACACCGGTGCTGCGTCGCTCGAACACGCGCACCCCCGGCCACCGGCCGAGCACCGCAGTTCTCAGATCGTGTCCGTCCGGGGAGGTTCCGGCGAGCGGTCCGTATTCGGCGATCATCACCGCGTACACGGTGCCGCCGGTCGACGCGGTGGTCACCGGAAACACCGTCGACCCTGTCGATGCCGGACTGTCGACGGTGATGGAATCGGTCTCCATCCGCCGGGTACCTGCCGCTGCTGGTGCGTCGTTCGTCATCGTCGAGTCCCCGCTGTCGTCGTGTCCCTGCAGATCATCACCGGGCAGCGCGCATGCCGCGTGAGGTTGCTACTGGTCGATCCGAACAGTGCTCTCGCCACCACTCCTCGTCCGTGGCTACCGACCACCACGAGGCCGGCACGCTTGGACAAATCTATCAACAGATGCGCCGGATTACCCTGTTGCACAATATGTTCGACGGATACGTCCGGATACTTCTCACTCCATCCGGCAAGACATTCCGACAGCAGCATTCGCTGCTCGCGCTCGATCTCGGCACTGTCGGGCGATCCCGGCAAGGAGAGCGCCGCCCCCTGGGACAACGAGCTCCAGGCAAGCGCGGCGATCATCGGCACACCCAACAGAGACGCCAGATCGAAGGCCTGCTCGACGGCCACCTCACTCGTCGCACTGCCGTCGATACCGACGAGGATCGGTGCGTCGACGGTGCCGATTCCCTCCCGCCAGACGATCACCGGACACAGGGCCGCGTTCGAGGTTTCCTGCGCCGTACTCCCGAACAATGCCGACACGATCGGGCCGGAACCGGAGTTACCGACGACGAGCATGCGGGCGGTGCGGGAGTGTCCGACCATCATCGTGCATGCGGTCGCTTCCTCCACCGAGGTGGTCACGGCCAGGTTCGGATGACGGGACAGCACCGCGGTGGCAACGTCGGTGACGACGCGTTCGGCCGCGCGCCGCTGCTCGTCCCACACCTCCGTCGGCACCACCGTTGCGGGCTCGCCCATGTAGAACACGGGCTGCTGTACTGCCCCGGCGATCAGCAGCGGAGAATCCAACTTCTCGGCCAGGGTGGCCGCCCAGCGGGCAGCGTCGATGCTGGCTGGCGAGCCGTCCACGCCGACAACGATTTTCTGGTGTCCTGCGAGAATCACGATCGTCTCCTGTTCGTTGCGCGGGCGGGTGCCGAGAGCACCGACGCGACCGCGTGTCGTGGGGTTCGGGGTGGCGGTGAGCCGATCATCGGTTTACCGACTCGAATCAGCACCTGCGCCACCCCTGTGCGTGCAGCGAGAGATTCGACCAAGCGCCTGCTACCCGACTGTTCCGTCATGTGCGTCAACGGGCACGTCGCCAGTCCGTCCGCTGTCGCTGCCAGGAGGAAGGCAGACATGGCTCGACCGCTCTGCAGCCAATCCAGGCGTTCGTCCGATGACGTCTCGAGCAGCACCACGGTGGATTCGTCCTCGACCGGCTCCTGTGTCACGGTCGCGGCGACCCGGTGCGGTTCGGGGAACACTCGTCCGACCTGCACCCTCGATGCATCCGCGCGGTTCGTCAGAGCCTCGGGCGGAATTCCTCCCGATCGGAACGCGTGCCCGGCCCACCATCTGATCTCCGCCTGATACGTCGCGTCGTACTTACGTACGCTCGCGCTCAGAGTCGATGCCTTCGCCAACGTCTCTTTGGACTCGGCCGACAGGACGGTCATCTCGGTGCCGTAGTGCTCCTGACCCAGGTATCGCGTCAGATCGCGATTGCTCGGCACCGGCCCGAACGCTCGCCGATCCGAGTACCGCCGATTGATCGCAGTGAGCAGGTCGAACTCGTGCGACCGGGGATGCGCGTCGTGCACGAAACGAACACGCGCGAGGTGATCCGGTGCACCCGGGGTCGGCAACAGGTCGATCTCTGCCGTCCACCTGTTGGCTGCCGCGGCCTTCTGCAGGTGGTCCAAGGCAGCCCCGCAGCTCATCACCATCTGCCGCTCGGTCGGGTCTATCGCCCCGAGCACGCGCGAGCTGTCGGTGTACAGATCGAGTACGTGCTCGGAGTAGATCCACCTCCACGGCTGACTGTTGTGCACCGACGGAGCGCGACACGCGAGCTCCACCAGCATCTCCACCACGGCCGTATCCGGCTGATCGTTCATCGTCTCTCCTCGGACTCCCACCGCGATGCGGCGACACACCCACTCTCTCCCCGAGCTGGTGGTGCTCGACAGGGCCATTCGTCACTCGATGAAGGGCACTCGAGACGTACGAGTTGGGTGCATGCCGATCGAGAGCCGCAACCACAGGTTTAGTGTTGACGGTGAATGCGACTCAGGAGCGGAACCTGAGGACGCGACCGTCCGCCGACCGCTCAGGAGAGTCATGACGACCCCGCAGAATCCCCACGAAGACATCGACGTCAAGCCGCGCAGCCGCGACGTCACCGACGGACTGGAGAAAACGGCAGCGCGCGGCATGCTCCGCGCCGTCGGGATGGGCGACGAAGACTGGGGCAAATCCCAGATCGGCGTCGCGTCGTCGTGGAACGAGATCACCCCGTGCAACCTCTCGCTCGAACGTCTGGCGAAGGCCGTCAAGAAGGGCGTCCACGCCGCCGGCGGCTACCCGCTGGAATTCGGCACCATTTCGGTGTCCGACGGTATCTCGATGGGTCACGAGGGCATGCACTTCTCGTTGGTCTCCCGTGAGGTGATCGCCGACAGCGTCGAAACCGTCATCAGCGCAGAGCGTCTCGACGGTTCCGTCCTGCTCGCCGGATGCGACAAGTCGCTGCCCGGAATGCTCATGGCCGCAGCGCGTCTGGACCTGGCGAGTGTTTTCCTCTACGCCGGCTCCACGTTGCCCGGGTTCGCAACCCTGTCCGACGGCAGCGAGCACCAGGTGACGATCATCGACGCCTTCGAGGCCGTCGGTGCCTGTTCACGAGGACTCATGTCACGCGCCGACGTCGACACCATCGAACGCGCCATCTGCCCCGGCGAAGGTGCCTGCGGCGGAATGTACACCGCCAACACGATGGCCAGCGCAGCCGAAGCGATGGGAATGTCGTTGCCCGGCAGCGCATCTCCTCCCGCTCCCGATCGCCGACGCGACGGATTCGCCCACGCCAGCGGCGAGGCCGTCGTCGATCTTCTGCGACGCGGCATCCGCACCAGCGACATCCTCACCAAGGAAGCGTTCGAGAACGCCATCGCCGTTGTCATGGCATTCGGCGGCTCGACCAACGCGGTGCTGCACCTCCTGGCCATCGCCCACGAGGCGCAGGTGGACCTGACCCTCGCCGACTTCACCCGCGTCGGCGCGAAGGTTCCCCACCTGGCGGACGTCAAGCCGTTCGGCAAGCACGTCATGACCGACGTCGACGCCATCGGCGGAGTCCCCGTCGTGATGAAGGCTCTGCTCGACGCAGGCCTGATGCACGGCGACTGCATGACGGTCACCGGTAAGACCGTGGCGCAGAACCTCGCTCACATCGCGCCCCCTGACCCCGACGGAAAGGTACTGCGCGCACTCGACAAGCCGATCCACCCGACGGGCGGCATCACCATCCTCGAAGGATCGCTCGCCCCCGGCGGAGCCGTCGTCAAGTCCGCAGGCTTCGACTCCGACGTCTTCGTCGGCACCGCACGAGTTTTCGAGCGTGAACGCGCGGCCATGGACGCCCTCGAAGACGGCACCATCGCAGCAGGCGACGTCGTGGTCATCCGCTACGAAGGACCCAAGGGCGGGCCGGGAATGCGCGAGATGCTCGCAATCACCGGAGCCATCAAGGGTGCGGGACTCGGCAAGGACGTCCTGCTGCTCACCGACGGCCGATTCTCCGGCGGCACCACCGGCCTCTGCGTCGGACACGTGGCACCCGAGGCAGTCGACGGCGGACCCATCGCCTTCGTCCGCGACGGTGACCAGATCCGACTCGACGTCGGCAAGGGCACCCTCGACCTGCTCGTCGACGCAGCCGAAATGGACTCCCGCGCACAGGGCTGGGCACCACTGCCGCCGCGCTACACCCGAGGAGTGTTGGCCAAATACTCCAAGCTGGTCGGATCGGCCTCGAACGGTGCGGTGCTGATCTAGCCGTCCCCTTTCCGCCCTCCCCCCCTGCCGCGTCAATGGACCATTGCA
>NZ_NOZF01000066.1:0-11018 GCF_002258565.1 Rhodococcus sp. 05-2254-6 | reverse complement strand
ACGCTCGAGCTCGGCGTCCACCAGAGCCGACTCGGCCACGGTGCGCGCAGGTGCCGGTGCGGTCTCCTCCGCGGTTCGCAACGCGTGCCGTGCGCCGGAATTCTGGGGCTTCGCCGACGGCCGCTCCAGTAGTTGCTCGAGCTCTGCAACCTCACGATCGGCTACCGGGTCCTTTGCCGGCGGCGCGACGAAGGGCACGATCGGCTCGAACTCGATCTTCTCCGACGACGTCGCCGCAGTCGCATTCTTGGACGGAATGAGCAGCGCTACGATCACCGTGCCGACGCCGAACACGACGGCGGCAACAACACTCGTGTGCACCACTGCGTCACCGAACGCCGCGACGGCATTGGCCTCCAGATTGTCGGCGAACCCACTGAGAAATGCGTTCTGGTCACGGATGACGTCGGAGACGATCACCGCACCGGCCAACGAATCCTGCGATGCCGCAAGCCCTTCCGCCGCCTGCCCGGTGTACTGGCCGTTCGGTTGCTTGCCGGGGAAGGTCTGCAGGAATCCTTCGATGCCCTGGCGGTAGGACGCGGCGAGCACCGATCCGAGCACAGCGATACCGAGCGATCCGCCGAGTTCGAGGGCGGTGTCGTTGAGGCCGCCGCCCACTCCGAGCTTGCTGTCCGGGAACTCGCCCATGATGGAGTCGGTGCAGGGCGAGACGGACAGTCCGATTGCCAGACCGAGCAGCGTCAGCACCGGAAGAAAGTCGGAATACGTTGCCGTCGAATCGATCCCGATGAGCGAGACGACCGACAGCGTTCCCACGATCATGCCTGCGGTGACGGTGACGCGCGGTCCCAGCTTCGGCGTGAGCCACATCGTGATTCCGGATCCGACGAAGACCGCACCGGCCAACGGCAAAAGGTGAACGCCGGTGGACACCGGACCGTAGCCGAGAGCGAACTGCAGATACTGGGCGACGAAGTAGATGGCGCCGAAGGTGACGAGGAAGAAGATCAGCACCGCGAGGGTGGCCCCGCTGAGGATGCGGGAAGAGAACATCCGGACGTCGAGCAACGGATTGGGATGCCGCAGTTCCCATCCCACGAAGCCGAGGACCGACAGCAACCCGACGAGCGCGAAGTACAGCGGCCCGACCGTCCAGCCGAAGTGCATCCCCTCGATGATGGCGTACACGATGGTCGACACGGCCAGCACCGACAGCAGTCCACCGATCCAGTCGATCGCACCCGGGTCGACGGCCCGTGACGGCGGGACCAGCACGACGGCACCGACGATGGCGGCCAGCGCGATCGGAACATTGATCAGGAACGTCGAGTGCCAGGTGAAGCTCTCGAGAAGCCAGCCCGCCAACAGCGGCCCGGCCGCGATCGCGAGTCCCGAGGTTGCCGCCCACACGGTGACAGCGGTGGCGCGCTCCCGCTTGGGGAAGGTGGCGACCAACAGCGACAGTGTGGCGGGCATGACGATGGCTGCGGCGACACCCATGACGATGCGGGCCAGGATCACCCCGAGGGTGGCATCGGTGAGTGCCCCGGCCACAGATCCGGCGACGAAGATGATCAGGCCGAGAATCAGAGCGCCGCGGCGGCTGTAGCGATCTCCGATCACCCCGCACAGCAACATCAACGACGCGTAGGGGACGGTGTAGCCGTCGATCACCCATTGCAGGTCGCTGCTCGTCAGACTCAGATCGAGTGTCATCGACGGTGCGGCGACCAACAGGGACGTATTGGCCATGACCACGATCAGCAGGCTCAGGCACAACACCACCAGCGCCGACCAGCGTCGTGGGTACGGTTTGTGCATATCTTGGACAGGCGTCATCGCAAGCAGTGTCATCGTGTGTTCCCCCCCGTTGGCAAAGTGCGAGACACACCTTGCACAGTGCTGTGCAGCTTAGGAAGCGTCGACTAGGCTCGGCAATCTTTTGTGGCGGCAACCACACTCCCCGCCCGCGATCGTGCTAGATGTTGTCCTGTGCGTAAGACGACGGAGTCGAGTTCGATTGCACGGGACGCAGCTGCGCCGCCCGTGCAACGACGTGACGCCCGATCCAATCGAGCGCGAATTCTGCACGTTGCACAGGGGGTACTGGCGGACAATCCCGATGCGACGATCAACGACGTCGCCGCCGCTGCGGGAGTGGTCCGGCGAACCGTGTACGCCCACTTCGCCTCTCGCGAAGCGTTGATCGACGGTATCGCCGTTGAAGCAGCGGAACGAATTTCGGCTGCGCTCAACCGCGTTCCTGCCGCAGACGAATCGGCGGTGACGGTGTTCGTTCGGCAGACACTGGCCCTGGCACGCGTCGGAGATCAGTACCGGCTGTTACTCGCGGTCGCACGGTCCGATCTGGGACACAACAGCATTCACGATCTACTGACTCCGATGCGCGAGTCGGCCGCCGCGGTCATCCGACGGGGACAGCGCGAGGGTGTGTTCTCCTCGTACCTCGCCGCCGAAGTGCTGATTCTCAATATCGAGGCCATTGCGCTGTCGATCCTCGACGCCACCAACGCCGGATTGATCGGCGATCCGGCCGGAGCGGCGACGACGTCGAGCCTGGTGCTGCTGGGAATCGCGCCGGACGACGCGGAACGCATAGTCGCAGATGTTCGGTCGTCCGCCCGCGCCCGCTGAGAGCAGTACCGACCCCACGCACGACGAAGGCCCCGTCGCAGTGTGTTGTGCGAACGGGGCCTTCGGCCGAAAACGGGTGGATCTAGGGAGCCGGGACGAATCCTGCGCCGAGTCCGTTGCCCTGATCGACGTGGCGGAGTATCGCGTCGAAGTTGGTGCCGACCTCGGGTCCGAAGCACGCCACGCCGAGGTAGGCATTGACCATGCCGACGAGGGTGTTGCCGACGACGACCGGGCTGCCCGAGTCACCTTCGACGACACACAGCTGCGCCCAGGTCTCCTGCGACTGCAGGACGTCGCCGTACGCGAGTCCGCAGGTGTTGCCGGTGGTACGGCCTTCCTTGCAGACGATGTTCGGGAACGCCGTCGGCGGACCGACCTGCGAGATGGTCACGTTGCCGACGCGGTTGATCGGTGCGACCTTGTCACGCTGGAATTCGATGAGGGCGTAGTCGTATTCCGGGTTGGAGAACGCGATGCGGCCGACCTCACCGAGGGAGGTGTCGTACTCGGGGACGATGGAGGCGCCCGCTTGGCCACAGTGACCGGCGGTGAAGCCGACCAGGTTTCCGTTGCGGTCGTTACCGATCGTCGTCAGCGTGCACTCGGCCGCGCCTCCGACGATGATTCCCGAGCCGCCGCCGAGAGCAGCTGGAGTGGCCGCGGATGCGGACCCCACGCCGACGCTGGCTACGATTGCAGCCGCCCCCACGACGACGAGCATGAATTTCTTGAACATGTACTCCCTCTCAGCGGTGTCGGCAGAACCCTAGCAACAACAGGTGTACGAACACGAGCGAGTCGTTCATACGTCCTGCTCGAGGGCGGCAAGCGTCGTGCGCGCCTCCTCGAGTTGACGGCTCAGTTCTGCAACGCGTCGGGCGGCTTCCTCGCGCGCGTGGGAGATGACTGCCTCGACTGCGTCGCGTGCAGTGGGGTCGCCCAACTCCCGAACAGCGCGGCTCACCGACTCGGGGCTCACCGGTTGCGATTTGGTGGGCCGCTTCGCCCCCTGGGTGACCGTGACGGACCAATCGTTGTCGGCCCCCGCATGAATGGTGACGCTGACGCCGCCCGGTGCCTTCTTGGCTCGACGGGGAGCCGGACTCGGCGGTTGCACGGCCTTGGGGCGTTCCGCCACCGTCTTGGGCTGTGCCGGCTCCGCGTCGGGCCGAACCGCTACGGGTTTGGGCTGCACCGGCTCGGCGCTCCTTGCCGGCGTCGCCTGAGGCGGTGCCACCTTCTTCGCGGGCACGCGCTTGGCCGGCGCAGGCGGAGTTGCCGCGTTGCGAGTGATGCGCAGTTCCTCTGCCTCGTAGGGCAATTCGTCGTTGACACCCTTCGGGCTGATGGTGACCGTGGTGCCGTCGATCGACACGACCTTCGCCGACGTCCCCTCGGGCAGGCCCAGACTCGGGTTGGGTTCGCGAAGATAGACGGTGGCGCGACGCCCCTCGGCGAGCGCCGCGGCCAGAGCCGTCAGATTCTCGGGAGTCAACGAATCGTTCACGGCGCGCCCACGGGGTGGCATCGACTACCGGCCTTTCTCGAAAGTGTTTGCGAATACTGTCGCACACTTGCAGGTGAGATGCGGCCGGGGCAGCACAGGGCGCGTCGGATCGGCGTATCGAGAGGGGGTTATCTGTTAATCCAAGTAACTGTAACCACAAGTAACTGTAACCACAAGTAACTGTAACTTGGATTAACACTTAGATTTGGTTGGCCGAGAAGGCCGATGTCTCTCACAGTATACGACAGCCGGACTGCGCGCCGCGCGCACACTCGAGGTGCCATCGGCCCCGCCAGGGTACCGGCGAGTAGCCGCGCGACTCCCGGGCGAGATCGGTGTCCCGGAACCACCTCACCGAACCGCCCTCGCACACGGTTTCTGCCGCGTAGCCTGACGGCGTGCCTCCTTGCGAAGGTACGGAACAGGAGTCTCGATGTACCACCTCGACGCGGACGAACAGTCGCTCAGCGACGGTCCGCACGTGTATTTGCTCGACGCCAAATCCACCCTCGAGGTTCAGGCTCTGAATCAGTGGATCGACGCCACCACGCCGGACGGCGAACCGCGACCACCCTCGGTGGTGCTCTCCGGTGAGGCGAAAACGTCACTCTCGGACAGTGTTCGCGGCTACGCCGACGATCCGCTGCTGATCCCGCTGCGGGTGACTCTGTCCGATCGCAAGAGCGGCATTCTGCACCGAATCTTCGCGCCCCGTGGTCGGTCCAAGCCAACGCAGGTGTGGCAGCGATGGGTGGCAGGCGACGACCCGGACCACTCCGCGGTGTTGGTCGGCGAGCCCGCGACTCTCAGTGATCTGCAGGATCGGTTCGAGCGCGGCGGCGGCACGTCCCTGTCATCGTTCATTCTTCGTCAGGCCAGTCTGGCGCTGGACAAGGCCGAGCGCGGCGTCATCGGCTCCGAGTACAAGATCCCGCGATTCGTCGTCGAGGACATGACGGAACAGAAGAAGTTCCGGGACGGAATCACCGAACTCGCCGAGGAGGTCGGCCAGGATCGCGACGCCGTCGACACCCGCGTCCAGGAGATCCTCGGTGAGATGGTCGCAACCGAGACCCGCCGCGCGGTCGAGATGTGGGGAACCCTCGGGGCGTACTTCTCCCGGGCGTACAAGGTCGACGTGGACCGTGATCAGTTGCAGAAGGTACGCGAACTCAACAAGAACTATCCGCTGGTGTTCCTGCCCAACCACCGTTCCTATCTCGACCCGCTCGTACTGCGTCCTGCCCTGCTGGCCGAAGGCCTGCCGCTCAACCACGTCATGGGCGGCATCAACGTCGGCTTCTGGCCGCTGGGCCCGATCGCCAAACGCAGTGGCGTCGTGCTCATCCAGCGCAAGTTCTCCGACGCGATCTACAAGTGGACGCTGCGTCAGTACATGAGCTTCCTGCTGAGCAAGCGGTTCAACCTCGAGTGGTACATCGAGGGCGGCCGTAGCCGCACCGGGAAGCTCCGCCCGCCGCGGTTCGGCCTGCTGACCTATCTGGTGGACGCACTCGAGACCAGCGATGCGGAGGACGTGTACCTGGTTCCGACGTCCATCACCTACGACCGGCTGCACGAGGTCGGTGCGATGGCCGAGGAATCGCACGGCGCGAAGAAGCAGGCCGAGGGCATTCGGATGGCCATCGGGTACATCCGCGCGCAGGGCACGTTGCGCGGCAACGTGTACCTGAACTTCGGCGAGCCGATGTCGGTGGCGTCGATCGTCGCCGAGAACTCCGACAAGCGGGTGGCGGTGCAGAAGATCGCGCTCGGTGTATCCCATGCGATCAACGACGCGACTCCGGTGACGCCCGCGGCGCTGGTCACCATGGCCCTGCTCGGCATCGAGGATCGCGCCCTCAACGTCAACGAGATGTGGGCCATCATCGCCCCGCTCGCCCGCTACATCAAGCGCCGCAACCTGCCCACCGCGGGCGGCGTGGACATCGCCGACGTCGACGTCGTGCGCTCGGCCGTCATCGCACAGGTCAACGCCAACGTCGTCAAGCGTTTCGACGACGGTCCCGAGCCCCTGTTCTACCTGGCTCAGGACAAGCATCTGGTCGCAGCGTTCTTCCGCAACAACGCAATCCACTTCTTCGTCATGCGCGCCATCGGCGAGTTGGTCGTGCTGCCGACCAGCGGCGATTCGACGCCACTGACCCAGGAGTCGCTGTGGCAGTCGGCACTGCAGTTACGCGATCTGCTCAAGTTCGAGTTCTTCTTCGGCGACAAGAAGGACTTCGGCGAGCGGCTCGAATCCGAGGTCGATCTCATCGACCCGGACTGGCGCGCCAACATCAGCGATCCAGATTATGCTGCGCGACAACTGCAGTCGCAGGATCTGCATCTGGCGCACCGCGTGCTGCAGCCGATCTTCGAGGCGTACCAGGTGGTTGCCGATCAGCTGATGTTGCTGCCGCAGAGCGGTGAGTTCGACAAGGCGAAGTTCATCACGGAATGCCTCGGTGCAGCTCAAGCCAGACGACTTCGTCAGCAGCTCGATCACAGCGAGTCGATCTCCGGCGAATTGTTCGATACAGCATTGCAATTGGCCGAGAATCGCGATCTGGTCGATTCCACGTCCGACGGTATCGCGCGCCGCAGGCGGGACTTCGCGCTCGAGATCGACGAGTGGGCACGCAAGGTGCGTACGATCCGCGACATGGCCCACCGCATGCTGCGCGAGGTAGAACCGATCTCGGCCCCCGAGGAGAACAATTCATGACCGAGTTCGACGATCGACTGATTGCGATCGCCGCCGCTCCACCCGGCCGGGACACCGTTGCGTTCTTCGATCTGGACGGCACGCTGATCAACGGATTCTCGGCCCGTGCAGTATTTCTCGAACGACTCAAGACTCTCGACGTGACGGTCAAGGAACTGTGGGAGATATCGAGTGCCGTCGTCGAGATGCGGATGCGCAACTCCCCGGTCGACAACCTGATGGGCAAGGCCGTCCGGGGCCTGGAGGGCCGTCGGGAAGACGATCTGATGGAACAGGCAGACACGCTGTTCCGCAACGAGATCGCGCCGATGATCTACCCACAAGCCCGCATCCTTGTCGAAGCACACCGTCACGCCGGTCATCGACTGGTGATGGCCACCTCGGCCACGCCGTACCAGGCGCTGCCCGTACAGCAGGACATGATGTTCGAGACACTGCTGTGCACCACCCCGGTGGTCACCGACGGCATCCTGACCGGGGAGCTGGTCGGCGATTCGCTGTGGGGCCCACGTAAGGCCAAGGCCGCGATCGACTACGCCGAACGTGAGGGAATCGCTCTCGCCGGCTGCTTCGCCTACTCCAACGGCGGTGAGGACATTCCACTGCTCGAGGCCGTCGGCCGTCCCATCGCCCTCAACCCGGATCCCGAACTGCAGCGCTACGCCGCCAAGAAGAAGTGGCCGTCGCTCACGTTGGAGAGCCCCAAGCGCGGCACCGATCTGACCTCGGCCGTGCGCAGCACCGCAGCTCTGGGGTCGGTGCTGGCTAGCGCATCGATCGGCCTCGGCCTCGGGTTACTGACGCGCAGCAGGCGCAACGGAGCGAACATCACCAGCACCATTGCGCCGGACATCGCTCTGACCATTGCCGGAGTCAAGCTCGACGTGACCGGCACCGAGAACGCGTGGTCGGCGCGACCTGCCGTGTTCATGTTCAACCATCAGAGCACTGCCGACTCGATCATCGTCACCTCCATTCTTCGACGCGACATCACCGCGGTCGCCAAACGAGAACTCGAACGCGACCCACGATTCGCACTGCTGGGCAGAATTTTCGACGTCGCCTACGTCGATCGTGGTGATCCCTCTCAGGCGCGCGAGGCGATGCGCCCGGCCATAGAGAAATTGCACAGTGGCATTTCCGTCGCCATCGCGCCCGAGGGCACGCGGATGCCGACGTCGCGTCTCGGCCGATTCAAGAAGGGCGGCTTCCACCTGGCGATGCAGGCCGGAGTGCCCATCGTTCCCATCGTCATCCACAACGCGGGTGACGTGATGTGGAAAAAGGATTTCACCGTCCATTCCGGTACCGTCAAGGTCACCATCGGCGAGCCCATTCCCACCACGGACTGGGAGCCCGACAAGATCGACGCGTACGTGGACGATGTCCGTTCCTATTTCGACAGAACGTTGGGATATGCCTGAGAACCAGATCAACTCGGTGGTGCAAGCGGAGATCGAACGCAATCTTCTGGGGGGCACTCCGAAGTACACCCGGTCCGACATCGTCGACAGGTCGGGGTTGCCGCTCGAACGGGTGATCGCGCTGTGGATCGGCATGGGCTTTCCCATCCACACCGATACCGAGGCCGTCGTCTACACCGACGCGGACCTCGAGGCACTGAAGTTGATCACCGGGCTCACCGAGCAGAAAGTCATCAAGCCCGAGATGGAGGTGGCGATCGCACGCACTCTCGGCCAGTCGATGTCCAGACTCGCGGAATGGCAAGTGGGCGTGGTGAACTCTCACATCCTCGAGCGCATCACCAGCAGCGACGAGGACCAGAACGACATCGACACCATCCGGCACAACGCCAGGGATATCGCTGCCGAGACGGTCCCCACCCTCGAAGCGCTCCAGGCGTACACCTGGCGACGGCACTTGGCCGCGGCGGCCGGACGGTCCATCGCCGCTCCCGACGACGCCACCGACAGCCCCGTCATGGCCGTCGGCTTCGCGGACATGGTCGGCTACACCAGCCTGACGCGTCGACTCGACATCGGCGAACTGACCACGCTCCTCGAGGAGTTCGAGTCACTCGCCACCAATATCATTGCGCGCGGGCGTGGTTCGGTGATCAAGAACGTCGGCGACGAGGTGATGTTCAGCGCGCAGACTCCCGAGGACGCCGCCCACATCGCCCTCGATCTGCAGGACGCCTTCGCCGAGCAGGAAGACATGCCGGACCTGCGGGTCGGGCTGGCCTGGGGTCCGGTTCTCGCCCGTTACGGTGATCTGTACGGGTCGGTGGTCAACATCGCTGCGCGCCTGACCAGTTCGGCCAATCCGGGAACGACTCTCGTCGACACCGTCATGACCGAGGAACTGCGTCACGACTCCGAGTTCTACCTCAAATCGATTCGCTCACTACGGGTCAAGGGTTTCCACAAGCTCAAGCCCCATCGGCTCAAGCGCAACAAGCGCAGCGGTCACCGGAGCGAGGAGTAGAACTCCAGATGTTTACGCGCAGCCTCGTCCCACGTGAGGCTGTGCGCCAGCGTCAGGCCCGGTAGCGGATCCTGCGGTTCCCGCACGGCACGTTCGAGCTCGGCTGCCATGGTCTGCGCCGAGGACGCGTAGGTGACGCTGTTGCCGAACACTTCTCGCAGTACCGGGAGATCTCGCGCGACGACGGGGGTCGACGCCGCGAGTGCTTCCATGGCGGCCAGTCCGAAGCCCTCCTTGGTCGAGAAGAACGGCAGCACAGCAGCCTGTGCCACGAGGTGCGGCAGCTCGTCGTCGTCGACGGTACCGAGTATCACCGGTTCGATACCGAGTTCGCTTGCGCGGCGGTCGAATTCGGCGCGATAGTCGCGATAGTCGAACAGCGTCTCGCCGCCGGCGAAGACCAATCGCAGGTCGTGCGCACGCAGCCGGGCGAAGGCGTCGAGTAGATCCAGGCTGCCTTTGCGCGGTTCGATGCCTCCCACGGCGAGCACGTATCGGCCGAGCTTCCCGCGCCAGTGCGATCGGTCCGATTGCGCCGCTGCGGTGAACCTCTCGGCGTCAACGCCGTTGGGGATGACCGTGGGCTCGAATCCCCATCCGCGGCGAACGTCGCTCGCCACCGCCGCCGACACGCAGATGCGCGCGTACGGGGCGGTGATCGCGCGTTCGTGGCACGCGGCCAGCTCGGGCGTGGTGAACTCGTCCAGATGATGGATGGTCCTGATGCAGCGGCCGACGGCATTGGCGGAGATGCAGTCCTGCGCATGGACGATGTCGTACTCCTCCGGTGTGAACGCCTGCCGCAGAACATCTATCGACCGCAGAATTCGTTCTCCGACGTTCTCCCCTTCCCGGTGCTCGAACGGGACCATTCTGATGTCGACGGCGGGGTCCACGTCACGAAAGAACGTACTGTCGCCACCGCGGCCGAGGGACCACACCGACACGTCCTGCCCGGCGCGCGCCAGCGCCTCGGCCAGCGCCAGTGTGTGCACCACTCCGCCGCGCGGCTTGGACGAGTAGGTCGACAAACTGATCTTCACTGACCCGGTTTCTCCTGCAACAGATTCGGATACGCATCCACCCGACGCTCGGCCAAGTGATGCAGCCCCCGGCGCGCTCGGTCGACCTCGGCGTCGACATCGATCTCGTGCACCGCAAGGCCTCCTTTGGACCAGGTCCGAGCCAATACGTCGCCACCGGGGCCGACGATCTTCGCCTGCCCGAGAAAGCGCAGCGAACCCATCACTCCGGTTTGATTGGACGAGACCAGCACCACCTGATTCTCGGCCGCGCGGGCAGCGTCGTACAGATCGAACAGACGGGACTGCCGATCGTTCGGAAGAGAAGACGCTCGATCCGTGACGCTGGCAGGCCACGCAGACAGGGCCGCAATGATTCTCGCGCCGTCGAGCGCCAACGTCCGCGCCGACTCCGGGAACGTCTTGTCGTAGTCGATCAACATGCCCATCCGCCCCACCGGGGTGTCGAAAGGACTGCGGTACAACGCTGCCGCCTGTCTGACCGGAGACGGCATCCTGGGTAGTCACCGCAAGGTGCACCAGCCGCTCGGGGAGTCGCTCGCCTATGCGGCCGGTGACCACTTCGAGGCTTTCGACACCCCGGTGGGGCGGATGGGCATGTTGATCGACTACGACAAGACGTTCCCGGAGTCGGCGCGGACGTTGGCGCTCGACGGCGCGAGAATCA
>NZ_NOZF01000006.1:0-11453 GCF_002258565.1 Rhodococcus sp. 05-2254-6 | reverse complement strand
GAGGCGAACGGTGCATTCGATGCCCGCACGCGATAAGGGCCGAAGACGGGCTTCTCCACGGGAAATCGGTCGTCGGGCACACCCCAACGACGCAGGGTCTCGGACGTTCCCACGACGACGTCCGGTCGAATGTCCTCGAGTGCCAGCGCGAACTCCGACTCCGTTGCATGCGGGCTGACCACCGCAACCACACCGCCGGCGAGACCGACTGCGAGCGCAGCCGCGACGGTGCCCCAGGTGTTGTCCGCCTGAATCACCACGGTCGGCGGGCTGGGGTCGATACCGCCGAACACGTCGGCGAGGGATGTCGCCGCCTCGACCGCGGTCCGGATCGTGTGACTGCCGTCCTCGTCGACGACTGCGACGGCATCGGGGGTCTGTTCGGCGCGGATGACCATCTCGCGAGCAAGCCGTTTCACTGGTGTGACTCTTTCCTGGTACGTGATGCGCTCATGTCGAGAACTGCACGGCCGGTGACGGATCCATCCCGCAACCGGTCGTATGCCGAGATCGCATCGGTGAAGGGGAAGGTGGTGATTTCAGCGCGCAGCAGGCCGTCCTGCGCAAGTGCGACAACGGCTTCCAAATCGGCACGCGTACCCCAGAACGGCGCATCCACTGTCCATCCCGCGGCCAGCCCGACGTCCTTCCCGGCTGTCAGTCGACCGCCGGCACTTCCTACCACCACGAGTGACCCACCTGAACGAAGCAAGTCGGCCGCAGGCGCGGTCGTGGTCGGCGCGCCGACGAAGTCGAGGACGAGATCCGCACCGTTCGGTGATTCGACCCGTTGCGCCGCAGCGGAAACGGAATCGTAGAACTTGTGCGCTCCTGAGGACTCGGCCAGGGCACCGGCCTCGGCCTTGGAATCGATCGCGATGATGTGCGGCACGCGCATGGTGCGCAGGATCTGCAGGGCAAGGTGGCCGAGACCGCCGACTCCGATCACGACCACGTTGCTTCGGTCGTCGATCACGGCGGAGTTGGTGCGAATGGCGTGATACGCGGTCAGTGCCGCGTCCGCCAAAGGCGCGGCACCGAGAGGATCGAGATCACCGATCGGAACCAGTACGCGCTCGGACGGCACCAGCATCAGCTCCGCGATGCCGCCCGGGTACCCCAGACCGTTTCCGATGGGGGCCAGCCGACCGTCGGGACGCCGAGCGAGGCTGCGACAGTAGTTCTCTCTGCCCCGCAGGCAGTTCGGGCACGTTCCGCAGCTCCAGATTCCGTGTACGACAACGGCGCGACCGATCCACGAAGGGTCTGCCGACGGTCCCGCCGAGACGACCGTTCCGGCCACTTCGTGCCCCAGAGTCAGCGGCAGGTCGTAGTCGAAAGTCTCTGCGCTCGAGCTCATCACGTGCAGATCGGATCCGCACAATCCGGCGGCATCCACCCGAAGCAGAAGTTCGTGGCCGGTCGGCACCGGGTTCGGCACCTCCCGGAACTCCGGTGCGCTCCCCCACTCGCGGACCTGCACGGCCAACATCAGCGAGCAGTCCATCCGCCGTCGACCACCAAGGTCTGACCGGTCATGTAGGAGCTGGCGTCCGAGGCCAGAAACAGCACGGCACCGTCGATCTCGCCGTCGACGCCGCCGCGTCCGAGCATGGTGTTTCGCCGCACCCACCCTGCGGACTTGTCGTTGGTGAACAGGCCATCGGTCATCTCGGTATCGAACCACCCCGGCACCACGGCGTTGACGCGAACGCCTCGACGACCCCACTGACCGGCGAGTTCACGGGTGAGGCCGAGCGTGCCGGCTTTCGACGCCGCATAACTTGCACCCCCGATGGGAGCCGTGGACACCAGGCCGATCACCGAGGAGATGTTGATGATCGAGGTCGCGGTACCGCTCGGAATCTTGCTCACCGCGTACGTGGCCAGATGGAAACCGGCGACGAGGTTGACGTCGAGGATGGACTGGAAACCGTCCAATGTCTCGTCCTCGGCGTTGGGAGGGCCGGGCTTTCCGGCATTGTTGATCAAGACATCGAGCCGGCCGGATTCTTCGAAGCAACGGTCGACGAGAGCCTTTCGGTCTCCGTCGTCGGTGACGTCGCACCGAACGGGCACGATGGCCGGGATCTCGGCCGACAACGCTTCGAGGCGGTCGAGCCGTCGCGCGGCGGCGTACACCGTGGCTCCTGCCGCGGCTAGAGCCCGGGCGAAACCGAGGCCGAGCCCCGACGAGGCACCGGTGACCACAGCGACGCGACCGGTCAGCGAGAACATGTCCTGGGTCATGTGTCCACTTCCAAACTGATTGTCGGACAATACGAGTGATCGGTCAGTAGACGGAGGTTCGGCCGCCGTCGACCGGGATGATCGCGCCCGTCGTGTACCCGGCGTCGTCCGAGGCGAGATGGGTGATCAATCCGGCGAGCTCGTCGGGCCGCCCCAGCCGCCCGGCCGGGAGCCGATCGACGATCTTGCCGATGAACTCCTCGTCCCAGTTCTCCGACATGTCGGTGGCGAAACCGCCGGGCATCACACAGTTGACGCGCACGGTGGGTGCGTACTCCTGAGCGAACGCGCGGGTCAGTGCATTGAGCCCGTTCTTGGCTGCTGCATACATCGCCTCGGGTGGGCTCGGCCGCTCGGCACCGATGCTCGAGATATTGATGATGGATCCACCTCCCGCAGAGACCATCCGGTCCCCCGCCACGGCCATCAACCGGAACGGACCCTTGAGATTGACCTCGATCGTCTTGTCCCACAGTCCTTCGGTGACCGACACGAGGTTCGCGGCCAGCGGCGCGATCCCGGCGTTGTTGACGACGATGTCGAGGCTCCCGAATCGCGTGATGATGTCGTCGACGGCCGGTTCGATGCTGTCCCAATGCCCCACGTGCAGTGCGTACGGATGTGCGCTGCCCGGGCCCGAGTCGCCCAGGCTCGCGACTGCACTGTCGCAGGCGTCGAGTTTGCGGCTCGACACGATGACCGTCGCTCCTGCGTCCTTCAGTCCGCGCGCGATCGCCAGACCGAGCCCACGGCTCGCCCCTGTCACCAAGGCGACCTTGCCGTCCAATTTCGGTGTGCTCATGAGTACCTCTTCACCTCGAGTCGAGCGATGGTCCGTAGATGGACCTCGTTGGGGCCGTCGGCAATCTGCAGAGCTCGGGTGATGGCATACAGCCGAGCGAGAATGGTGTCGTTGCTGACTCCGGCCGCGCCGTAGGTCTGCACCGCTCGGTCGACGACCTTGTGGGCAACTTCCATCGCCGCCACCTTGATCGCGGCCACTTCCGAACGGGCCGAGGCGTTTCCGCGAGTGTCCATCAACCATGCCGACTTCAACACCAGCAAGCGGATCTGATCGATCTCCATACGGCTACGAGCAATCCACTCACGCACCACACCTTGATCGGACAACGGTCCGCCGAACGCCTGCCGAACGAGCGAGCGCCGACACATCATTTCCAGAGCACGCTCGGCCATGCCGATCGCCCGCATGGCGTAGTGCATGCGGCCGGGCCCGAGTCGGCCCTGTGCGATCGCGAATCCGTCACCCTCCTCTCCCAGCATGTTGGCGGCGGGCACGCGCACGTCGGTGAACTGAACTTCGCCGTGCCCCAGCCGATCCTGAAACCCGAACATGGGTAGGTCGCGCACCACCTCTACGCCGGGGGCGTCGGCGGGAACCAGAATCATGCTCTGCCGGCGGTAGGTGGAACTGTCCGGATCCGACTTCCCCATGAAGATCATGAGCTTGCAGTCGGGATCGAGAACGCCGGAGGTGTACCACTTTCGGCCGTTGACGACGTACTCGTCCCCGTCACGAGTGATGGTCGAGGTGATGTTGGTGGCGTCCGAGCTGGCGACATCGGGTTCGGTCATGGCGAAGGCAGAGCGAATGGTGCAGTTCAACAGCGGCTTCAGCCACTGCTCCTTCTGCGCCTCCGTGCCGTACATGGCCAGGATCTCCATGTTTCCGGTGTCGGGTGCAGAGCAGTTGATCGCTTCGTTCCCGATGATGGAACGGCCCACTATCTCGGCGAGCGGCGCGTACTCGAGATTGGTCAGCCCGGCACCGAGGTCGTCGTGAGTCATGAACAAATTCCACAACCCCAGTTCACGAGCGCGTGCCTGCAGGTCTCGCATGATCTGCGGTTGCTCGTGCGGATTGTCGTTCGCGGCGATCTGAGCGTCGTAGACACTCTCGGCCGGATAGACGTGTTCGTTCATGAATGTTTCGAGCGTGGCCGACAATTCGGCCGTCCGCTGTGAGTAGGAAAAGTCCACTTCCGTGTGCTCCTGTCGAGTGATGGTGCGTCAGCGCGCGAGCAATGCGGTGCCGGTGTCGATCAACCTGCGGATGGTCGCGGGCAGCTTTTCCTGATCCGGGTCGATATGCCGCCCCTCGCGGTGCCGACGCAGGTTGTGGCCCATGATCGCCGCCATCTTCAGCCGTCCCAGGGCGTCGAACCATGTCATGTCCGGCAGCGCCGGACCGCTCCCGGTATAGCAGGCGATCAGTTCGTCGGTACTGGGCAGACCGGGCACGTCGCGGCCGACACCGGGAAAATTGGTGCCGTCGGCGAAGACGAGAAACCATCCCAATTCGACGCGTGGATCACCTGCGCTCCAGATCTCCCAGTCGATCAGAGCCGCCGGCTCGAGACCGTCGGAAATGATGTTTCCCAACCGATAGTCCCCGTGGACGAGTGTGGGTGTGATCGCGGTCGGAATGTCTCGGCGGAGCAGTCGAACCAGCTCGTCGGCACCCTCGACGAGTTCCACCGGAACCGCAGCGAGCGTCTTGGACCATCGGTCCAATTCGTCTGCCGGCGAGAGAGTGTCGCCCGTATCGGGAATGCGCTCGAGCGGCACGGCATGCAATGCCGGCAGCACCTCTGCGGCTCGCCGCATGCGAGCGGCAGCGATGCTCGATTCCACCTCGGGGTCGTCCAGGACCGGTTCGAGTGATTCACCGACGACGAGTTCCATCGCGAACCACGCCGGCTCCTGCTCGTCGACCGCCACGATTGCCGGTACCGGCACGTCTGTGTCGGCGAGCGCACGCAGAATGGATGCCTGCCGGAGCATGTCGTGCCGCCCGACCGAACGCTGACCCTCCGGGACGGCCTTGACGACGAAGTCGCCGTCGGACGTTCCCACTCGATACGTCAATCCGGAATGGCCGCCGAGGAGCGGTTCGAATGTACTGACGGTGACGCCCAGCTCGGCATGCAGCGCGGCGGTCACACGAGTGCGCAGTGAGGATTCGGTCACGGTCGTGGCTCTCTCGGCAGACCGAGCACACGCTCGGCGATGATGTTGTGCTGAATCTCGTCGGTACCGCCGGCAATTCGATATCCCGGGGCCCCGAGTAGGTGCTCGGACCACGCGAACGTGCCCCACCCTCCCGAGTCGGACGTCAGTTCACGCCCGAGCAGCAAGCGCGCGACTTCGGAGGTCCTGGCCATCGTGTCGGTGGCCAGGAGCTTTCCCAACGATGCTTCCGGACCTGGATCGTTGCCGGCGATGACGGCACCGGCCACTCTCATGTTGCCGATTCGCTGCACGAAACTACGTGTCACCAGATCGGCCACGGCGTCGCGCTCGATCTCGGTCAGCTCGCGGCCGAGGTTCTGGGCAAGGGCCACAGCGCGATCCGCGTTCGCCAGACCGAGGTTGCCGCCGTCGAGACGTTCGGCCGCGAGCACCGTCAGTGCGACCTGCCAGCCCTTGCCGACCGGACCCAGCCGGTAGTCGTCGCCCAGGTGCACGCCGTCGAGATACACCTCGTTGAACGAGCTTCCCCCTGTCATCTGACGAATGGGGCGTACGTCCACCCCCGGCGCGTCCATCGGGATCAGGAACATGGTCAGACCGGCGTGCTTGGCGACGGTGGAGTCGCTGCGGCACAGAGCGACTCCGTAGTCCGCGACCCGCGCCCCCGACGTCCACACCTTGTGCCCGTCGATCGTCCATGAGCCGTCGTCGGCCTGCGCCGCTCGTGTCCGTACCGCCGCGAGGTCGGAACCGGCCTCGGTTTCGGAGAACAACTGACATGCAATGACGTCGGCACGAAGCATCGCGCGGACGAACCTCGTCCGCTGCTGTTCGGTGCCCCACTGCGCGATGGTGGGTGCCACCAACTGCTGAGTGACAGAGAACATCTCGGTCCTCTTCGGCACGTCGAACATGTCCTCGACGCGTTTGAATGCCAGTACGTACGACAGTGGCAGATCGCGACCGCCGTACTCGATCGGTGAGTTCAACGCGCCCCACCCGGCATCGAACTTCGACTGCTCGTACGCAGCGATTTCGTCGGTGTGCGCCTGCTCTTCCTCCGCGGTCCAGTTCTCGAACACGGCTACCGTGTCGGGACCGACGCCCCAGATGGAGTCTGTTCGCGGTGCTGCAACGGTTTTCAACCACTCCGTTGCCTGGTCGGTGAATTCACCGATGTCCGAAATCGTTCCTTGTGTCACTGTATTGCCTCGGGTTCGTGTCGTGTCAGACTGTCAGCACGGTGCAGGCGCTGATGCCCGGTGCGCCGTACACGTGGGTGAAGCCCACTCGCGGATTGCCGGGCACCTGGCGTTCGCCGGCCTCGCCACGTAACTGAGTGACGATCTCGTGCACCTGGCGGAGACCGGAGGCCCCGATGGGTTCTCCGTTCGCGATGCATCCACCGTCGGTGTTGATCGGCAGTCGCCCACCGATGTCGGTTTCCCCCGCCGCGATCAGGGCTTCCTGCTCGCCGGGCTCACAGAACCCACATTCGGCCATGTGCATGATTTCGGCACCGCTCTCGGTGTCCTGAAGCTGCGCGACGTCTACGTCCTGCGGGGTGATACCGGCCTGCTCGAAGGCTGCGCGTGCAGCGTCGGCGCTCACACTCGTCGGCTCGCCCTCACCTTGGATGGACGGACTGAACACCTCGAAGGATCCGAACCGGCGGGTCCGGTGGGTGATGGCGGCGAGCTTGATCGGACGACCACCCGCACGCTCGACGTATTCCTCGCTGGCAACGACGATCGCTGCTGCCCCCTCACCCGGCGAGCAGAACATGTAACGGGTGAGCGGATCGTTGACCATGTCGGCTTCGGCGATGGTCGTGGCATCCATTGCTTCCCGACGCCAGGCATTGGGGTTCAGAACTCCGTTGCGGTAGGCCTTTTCGGCGACCAGGGCCAGCGTCCGACTCGAGATGTCGTGTCGCCGCATGTACCGGGAGATCTTGGCACCGAAGAACTGAGTGGTCACCATCAAGCCGGCCTCGCCGTAGCCGTCGGGTAGTCCCCATTCGGCCGGTCGTGGATCGAAAGCGCCGCGCGGATGTTTGTCGAAACCCACCGCCAAGGCGACGTCCGCGGAGCCCGAACGCACCGCGTTGACGGCCGAGAACAACGCGCTTCCGCCTGTTGCGCAACCGTTCTTGACGTTGGTGAACGGGATACCGGTGAACCCGAGTTCGGCGACGAGAGTATCGGCGAGACCCGAGCCGTCGCTACCACCGAACGCGACCTGCACATCCGGCCAGGCCAGACCGGCATCGCGCAACGCGCTGCCGATCGCGGTGACGGCCATCTGACGACCGGACACTCCTGGCTGGCGTCCGAATTTGGACAGACCGGCACCGATGATCGAGACATTCTGTGTCACTGCGTCATTCCTGTCGATTCCGGTCGCGGACCGAGTGTGTCGACCGCGAATCGGGGCACCGGCACGGTGGACGTCAGACGCACCGGTGCCCCATCCAGTTCGTCGAAGCTCTCACAGTCGATGATCGCTTCGATCTTGATGCCCTCGGGCAGTTCCACGTAGCCGACTGCGAAGGGCACGAACCCTCCGACCGGTGGCACGTATGGAGGAGACTTGGGCGCGAAACGCTGAATCGTGTAGGCCCACAGGTTGCCTCGCGTACTCAGGGTGATGTTCTCCGCAGTGGGTGTGGCACACCTGCTGCACATCTCACTCGCGGGGAAAGCCACGGTACTGCACACCGTGCACTTGCTGCCCTCGAGTGCGACGGCCGTTGCCTGCTCCATTGATGCTGCCTTTCGGGCTGTTCGGTCAGAACGCGGACGTGGTGCGGATCAGCGCCCGACCCACTTGGGCTCACGCTTCTCAAGGAATGCGGTGACGCCCTCCTTGCCGTCCTCGGACTGGAGTGCATTGCCGACTGCGAGATGCTCCATGACCATGAGCGACTGGATGTCTGCATCCAGACCGCGGTCGATGCACATCTTGGTCAGCTTCATCATGAACGGGCTCTTGTCAGTGAGGTTCCCGATGAACTCGTCGACGGTCTTGTCGAGGTCCTCGGCCGGCGCGGACGCATTGATCAGGTCGAAGTCGACCGCCTCGGTGCCCGAGAGCAGCTTGCCGGTCAGCATGAGTTCCTTGGTCTTCCGGATACCGATCATGCGGGGCAGGCGGTAGATCGGGCCGGCACCACCGAACAATGCACGGCGGATGTGGAAGTCGCCGATTCTTGCGTCGTCCGCCGCGATAGCGAAGTCGCACGAGATCATCAGTTCGAATCCACCGGCGGTGACGTAACCCTCGAGCACCGCAACGGAGGGAGTGTTCATGGAGTACAGACGATCGCACACCTTCGCCGACAGGACGGCGACGTCCATTGCGGTAGTAGTGCCGATGAAGTCCGACAGCAATTCGTCGAGGTCGAAGCCCGAGCAGAAGGTGTTGTTGACTCCGCGGAGCACGAGAACCTTGAGGTTCGGATCGTTGTCCACCTCGACGATGATCTCGTCCAGACGATGCAGCAGCTCTACTGTGACAGCGTTCTTCTTGTGCGGGCGGTTGAGCCAGACGCGAGCGACGTCGCCGTCCTTCTCCAACAGAATGTGGTCGGTGTCGATCATGTGACAGCCTTTCGAGAGTGTGCAATTTGAACTGGATTCACTTCAGTATTGATCATCGAGGCGATGGCGTCAATAGCCGATCCCCGGCGACCGCAGCAATCGGTCTACACGGCAAGGAAATCGGCGATCCGCGCCCGATGTGCCCGCGAATCCCCCTGCAGCGCTTCGTTTCCCAGAACTCGGCGGAAGTAACTGTGTGCAGCGTGCTCCCACGTGAACCCCACTCCCCCGTGCAGTTGCACGGCCTCGTAGGCCACGTGCACCGCGGCGTCGCCACACACAGCACCCGCGACGGCAATCGCCAGACGGGCCTCGTCGGGATCCTCGTCGTGCACCGCAGCGGCATACCGGGCGGCCGATCTGGCCCGCTCGAGTTCGATCAACATGTCTGCCAACCGGTGTTTGATCGCCTGGAACGAACCGATGGGACGGCCGAACTGATGACGCGTCTCGACGTGATCGAGAGTCATCTGCAGTAGGGCGTCGGCGATACCGGTGTTCTCGCACGCGAGCGCCAGAGTCGCCACGTCCTGTATCCGCGCGATTGCGTCGCCGGCCTTCTCGGCCGGCACCAGAAGCGTCGCCGGGGCGCGGTCGAACGAAACGTCCGCTTGTCGCCTTGTGGAGTCGACGACGCGTCGATCATGCAGCGCGGAAAAGCTTTTCGCAGACACGCCGAAGAGTGCGACGCCGTCCGGGCATCGGGCACTGACGACCACGAGATCGGCTGCTCCACCTCCGACGACGAACCGCACCTGTCCGCTCAGGACCCACCCGTCGTCGGTCCGGTCGGCATCGACGTCGTCGGACTCGGCGGTCAGTGCGCTCACTGCGGCAACCGTGGTGCCGCCGAGAACTCCCTCGAGCAGGTTCGAGTTACCCGCCTCCATCATGGCGCGAACGCCGACGGCCGCATGCTGATAGACGGGTTCGACAACCAGAGCGCGACCACATTCCTCCAGAACGATGCCGAGCTCGACCATGCCGTAGCCGAGTCCACCCGACTCCTCCGGAACAGCCATGGCGGTTACGGACATGTCGTCGACCAGGCGTTTCCACAGTTCGACCGAGTAGCCAGGGGCAGAGTCCGCAGCGGCGCGCACCTGCTCGATCGTCGAGTACTTGGCGAGCACGCCACGGATGGTCTCGCGTATCTCGGCCTGCTCGCTGCCGGGCGTCAGCGCCGGCGGCTCCGAACGAGGCCAGGGGACTTGTGCGTCGCGGTGAGATGAGGTCATGTCGCTCCACTCGAGTTGAATTCAATTCTTGTACGAACTCTAACGGGTGAAACGCTCGACAAACAGGGTTTGCCTGAACTAAGTTCAATTCATGCCATTGGAGATTGTGGAGTATTACGCCACCCTGGACGCCGGGCACCTGGACGAGGCGGTTGCGATGCTCGCCGAGGACGTCGCCTTCTCGATGATCCTGCCGGGCGGGGCCAATCGAAAGACCGGACGGGCCGCCATGCTCGAATACCTGGCGGGTCGGCCTCCCGTCGACCGAAAGCACCGAGTTCTCCGATCGTCCGTCGACCACGACCTGCAATTCGTACACGGCGCGGTGACCGAGGGCGATCGGACCACGGGCTATTTCGTCGGGGTCATGCACATGCGCTCGGACGGCCTGATCGACCGGTACCAGGTCTCGTTCGATGCCGAATTCGCCCTCCTCGATACCGATGAAGGATCGTCGATGAACTCGAACATGCAACCGACGCCGACTCTCCAGCGCTGGTTCGAGTACATGGATTCCGACGACCCGGATCGGGTCCTGACCATGATCTCGGCGGACTTCCGTATGTCCGTGCAGTTTTCCAAGGGACACGGCGAGGCAGCCGAGTTCGTGGGCGACCGCGACGGGCTCGTCGCCTACCTCCAGCAACGCGAGAAGAGCACCCTGATTCATCATCTCGATCGCGGCGCGTCGGTCGACGGCACCGAGATGGTGCTGGGACGGACCACCCGCGACGGAGCCTTCGAGGCGTCGTTCAACGCCTCGGCCCAACTCGACGACAACGGGCACGTCCGACGGTTGCTCATCGCCCGCACGCCGGAATTGGCGTTCGACTAGGAGCCGATCGGCTCGCGAAACAGAGAAGAAAAGAGCGAGATGCCTGAGCAAGCACTGATTTTCGAGGCCATTCGTACCCCGAGAGGCAAGGGGCGCAACGGATCGCTGCACGGCACCAAGCCGGTGGACCTCGTCGCGGGGTTGATCACCGAACTCCGGGCTCGATTCCCCGATATGGATCCATCCGACATCGACGACGTCATCCTCGGCGTCGTCTCACCGGTCGGAGAACAGGGCGCGGTCATCTCGCGCGCAGCCGCATTGGTGGCGGGCCTCCCGGAATCGGTCCCCGGCACCCAGATCAATCGTTTCTGCGCGTCCGGGCTCGAAGCGACCAACCTGGCCGCCCAGAAGATCGCGTCCGGCTGGGACGATCTGGTGATCGCCGGCGGCGTCGAGTCGATGTCTCGGGTACCGATGGGCAGCGACGGCGGTGCCCTGTTCACCGACCCGGCCACCGCATACGACCTCTACATCGTTCCGCAGGGAATCGGTGCCGACCTGATCGCTACGGTCGAGGGTTTCTCTCGTCAC
>NZ_NOZF01000004.1:0-11495 GCF_002258565.1 Rhodococcus sp. 05-2254-6 | reverse complement strand
CGATCGGCACGTCGGCTGCCTGTGCGTGGTTGATGGCCTCCACCGTCTGCGGCATGACGCCGTCGTCGGCTGCCACCACCAGGATCGCGAGGTCGGTGGCCTTGGCACCACGGGCACGCATGGCCGTGAAGGCCTCGTGACCGGGGGTGTCGATGAACGTCACGAGACGCTCGTTGCCTTCGAGCTCGGTCAGCACCTGGTACGCACCGATGTGCTGCGTGATTCCACCGACCTCGCGATCCTGGTGGTGGCAGCCGACGACGGCGTCATGCCGCAGACGGTGGAGGCCATCAACCACGCACAGGCAGCCGACGTGCCGATCGTGGTCGCGGTGAACAAGATCGACAAGGAGGGCGCGAACCCGGACAAGATCCGGCAGCAGCTGACCGAATACGGTCTGGTCGCCGAGGAATACGGCGGCGAGACGATGTTCGTCGACATCTCCGCCAAGCAGGGCACCAACATCGATGCCCTCCTCGAAGCGGTGCTGCTGACGGCCGACGCGTCGCTCGATCTGCGCGCCAACCCGGACATGGACGCTCAGGGTGTCGCCATCGAGGCACACCTCGACCGTGGTCGCGGCCCGGTCGCGACCGTGCTCATCGCTCGCGGAACCTTGCGTGTCGGTGACTCGATCGTCGCCGGTGACGCATACGGACGCGTTCGTCGCATGGTCGACGAGCACGGCGAGGACGTCACCGAAGCGATGCCGTCTCGTCCCGTGCAGGTCATCGGCTTCACGTCGGTGCCCGGTGCAGGCGACAACCTTCTTGTGGTCGACGAGGACCGAATCGCTCGACAGATCGCCGACCGTCGAAATGCGCGCAAGCGCAACGCTCTGGCAGCCAAGAGCCGCAAGCGCATCAGCCTCGACGATCTCGATGCAGCTCTGAAGGAGACTTCGCAGCTGAACTTGATCCTCAAGGGTGACAACTCGGGAACCGTGGAAGCGCTCGAAGAGGCGCTGCTCGGAATCGAGATCGACGACGAGGTCGAACTGCGCGTCATCGACCGCGGTGTCGGTGGCGTCACGGAGACCAACGTCAACCTGGCGTCGGCATCCAACGCGATCATCATCGGCTTCAACGTTCGAGCGGAGGGCAAAGCCACCGAGCTGGCCAACCGTGAAGGCGTCGACATCCGGTACTACTCGGTGATCTACCAGGCCATCGACGAGATCGAGAAGGCCCTCAAGGGCATGCTCAAGCCGGTGTACGAAGAGGTTGCCCTCGGGCAGGCCGAGATCCGCGCGCTGTTCCGTTCCTCCAAGGTCGGAAACATCGCCGGTTGCCTCGTCACCTCCGGTACGATCCGTCGCAACGCCAAGGCGCGACTCATCCGAGACAGCGCCGTTGTCGCGGAAACCGTCACGATCTCCTCGCTCCGTCGCGAGAAGGACGACGCGACGGAGGTCCGCGAGGGCTACGAATGTGGTTTGACGGTGACGTACTCCGACATCAAGGTGGGCGATGTCATCGAGGCGTACGAGCTCCGTGAAAAGCCGCGCGACTAGAACGGATGCGGAGCCTTTCGGCTCCGCACCCGGTCGCGTCGGCTCGGTGGTGAAGCCAGGGGAGTGACACTGCGCTCCGACTTTCGAGCCGGTGGCGGTACGACAGATGTACCGCCACCGGCTTTGTCGTCGAAGCTGATCGAAGGACGTCAGCGTGTATCTGGGTGCTCTGGAGTTGGACGTGTTGTTGGGGGATGTGCGTTCGCTCGCCGAGAAACGGTCGATGGTGGAACCGGTGCTCGGTGATCTGCAACGGCTGGGAGTCTCGGCTGCCGAAACCGGTGAGCGAGAACGTATTCGGCGGTCCCTGCTGGGGGTTGCCGCGGCCGGTACCGACGTCGACCTACTGCACGACAAACTGGACGAGTGCGAACGGCATGTCGCCGAACGCCACGATCTGGAACTGTTGGCAGTACGCCGGAGAATCTTCGGACCCGAGGATTGATCCGGGAAGTCCGCCGAGCGCTGCTCGGCGGACGAGAAGTGCACAACCGCCGCTTCGTCGGAACAGAATCGACGTTCGGCCATGAAAGAGGAGTGTGATTGTCGTGGTGGATCAGGCCAGGGCTCGAAAGTTGTCCAAGCGAATCGCCGCCATCGTTGCAACGGCGATCGATCACGAGATCAAGGATCCACGGCTGGCATTCGTGACCATCACCGACACCAAGGTGACCGCCGACCTGCACGACGCCACGGTGTACTACACCGTGATGGGTGAAGACCTCGATACTCCGCCCGATCTGCAGGCCGCCGCGGCAGGGCTGGAGAAGGCCAAGGGCGTGCTGCGCTCGAAGGTCGGAGCCGGAACGGGTGTGCGGTACACGCCGACGTTGACGTTCGTGACCGACACGGTGCCCGACACCGCACGCCACATGGAAGACCTGCTCGAACGCGCCCGCGTGGCCGACGAAGAACTGGCCCGCGCGCGTGCGAACGCCAAGCCCGCCGGGGACCCGGATCCGTACAAAGCTCCACGCGAAGTCGCAGACACAGATGGTCATTCCGCAGGCTCCACTCCTGCAGGCGTCGAGCCCGCCGAAGCCGACTGACATGTCCTACGGTTCGGGGGCAGTGTCGGAGGCCGACGAGGATCTGGCGCGGGCGATCGAGATGCTCGAACGTGCATCCTCGGTGACCGTGCTGTGTCATGTTCAACCCGATGCCGACACGATCGGTAGTGGGCTTGCGCTCGGTTCGGTGCTCGAACGTCGCGGCGCGACCGTCCAGGTGGCATTCGCAGCACCGGCGTCCCTGCCCGAGTCGATGGACGAATTACCGGGTAGACACCTTCTCGTCGGCGCAGACGAGGTCAGCGAGTCCGTCGATCTGGTGGTCACGGTCGACGCCGGAAGCAGGGGGCGGCTGGGTTCGCTGGGCGACCGACTCGATACGGCGTCGGCCAGCCTCGTCATCGATCATCACCGCAGCAACACACGATTCGGAACGCTGAATGTGGTGCACGCGTCTGCTGAGTCCACCACCGCCGTCATCGCGCGGTTGTTCGATCGGTGGGGCGTCGAGATCGATGTCGATCTGGCCCACTTGCTGTTCGCGGGTCTGGTCACCGACACCGGGTCGTTCCGCTGGGTTCGCCCGGGTTCTCATCTGCTGGCCGAGAGACTGTTGGCCACGGGGATCGACGGGGCTCACATCGCCCGCAAGCTGCTCGACACTCACCCGTTCGACTGGTTGCCGATGCTCGGGTCGGTGCTCGGTTCGGCATCGTTGCTTCCCGACGCAGCCGACGGACGAGGGCTGGTGTACGCCGTCATCAGGAGCGAGGATTCGGCCGGACTGCGGTCCGAGGAGATCGAGAGCGTGATCGACATCGTGCGCACCACCTCCGAGGCCGAGGTCGCCGCGGTACTCAAGCAACAGGATTTCGGGTCGGTCTGGGTGGTCTCTCTGCGGTCGAAGACCGAGGTCGACGTGTCGGCGGTGGCGTGCGCGCTCGGCGGTGGCGGGCACCGCAATGCAGCCGGCTACACCGCGACCGGCGACCTGCCCGACGTGATCGATGCGCTGCGTGAGGCCCTGTCGGCGTCGTGAGTTCCACCCCGGTCACGGCTCGAAAGATCCTCGGTCTGTCGTTGCCCTCTCTCGGCGTCCTCGCTGCCGAGCCCCTGTACCTGTTGTTCGACGCCGCCGTGGTCGGCCGGCTCGGCGCGCTCGCTCTCGCCGGCCTGGCCATCGGTGGGCTCGTGTTGGCCCAGGTCAGCGCGCAGCTGACGTTCCTGTCCTACGGCACGACCGCGCGAGCGGCTCGCATGCACGGTGCAGGCCGCGAACGCGACGCCGTCGGTGAGGGTGTGCAGGCAACCTGGTTGGCCTTCGCGATCGGTATCGCCATCGTCGCGGTGATGCAGCTCGCCGCCGAGCCCGTGGTCTCGGTGCTGACCGGCGGAGGGGACATCGGTGCCGAGGCCGTCGCGTGGCTGCGCGTGGCTCTGCTGGGTGTGCCGTTCATCCTGGTGTCGCTGGCCGGAAACGGATGGATGCGTGGAGTTCAGAACACGGTGACGCCACTACGTTTCGTCGTGTTCGGCTTCGGTGTATCAGCGGTGTTGTGCCCCCTCCTGGTCCACGGGTTGCTGGGATTCCCACGGCTCGGGCTGGTGGGATCGGCCGTGGCGAACGTGATCGGCCAGGGCGTCGCCGGTGCGCTGTTCGTCGGCGCAGTCGTGCGGGCGAGCACCGAATTGCGCCCGCATTGGTCGGTGATGCGCGCACAACTGGTGCTGGGCCGCGACCTGATCGTGCGCAGTCTGGCGTTCCAGGCCTGTTTTCTGTCCGCCGCAGCGGTCGCGTCGAGGTTCGGCGCCGCCTCGGTCGCCGCCAACCAGGTGGTTCTGCACATGTGGAACCTGGTGTCGTTGATGCTCGATTCACTGGCAATCGCCGCACAGACCCTGGTCGGAGCCGCCCTGGGTGCGAGCAGGATCGACGATGCGCGCGCCCTGGCGTGGCGATTGACGGCATGGTCGACGGTGTTCGCGGTCGTTCTCGCCGGTGTGTTCGCCGTCGGGCGGTCGTTCGTCCCGGATCTGTTCACCACCGACGCATCGGTCATCGACGAGATGCATGCGATCTGGTGGATATTCGTCGCGATCATCCCCATTGCCGGCGTGGTGTTCGCGTTGGACGGTGTGCTGCTCGGCAGCGGCGACGCTGCATTTCTGTGAAACGCGACCATGGCCTGCGCCGTTGTGGGCTTTCTGCCGTTCATCTGGTCGGCTCTGGTGTTCGACTGGGGACTGGTAGGGATCTGGACAGGGCTCGGCGTCTTCGTCGCACTGCGGATGCTTGCAGTCGCGGGCCGGGTACTGTCCGGAAAGTGGCTGGTGATCGGCAGCGATCGCCAACTCCGCCGATAGCCGTCAGGGTTGCGACGGCAACGCGGGGTGCAATGCCACCTCACGGCTCTTGACGACGAAGAAGACGGTGCCGCCGGGCTCGAGCCCGAGATCCGACACCGCGGCAGGGGTGATGTCTGCAGCCATGCCGGGAGACCCGTCGGGTTGCGGACGTGATCGAACACGAATGCCGGAGCCCTGCACCTCCATCTCCTCGATCACCACCTCGAACACGTTTCTCGGGCTGGCGTGCGGGGCCGTCGGGTGTACCGAGACGGCGGCGGGGGAGAACACCGCCACCAGTGCGGTTCCGGTGGTGTACCGCCCGGAGCCGTGGACCGTCAGTCCCCAGTTCGTGGTCAGGGACGTCGAGTCGTCGGCGTCGACAGCCCGTCCCGAGAGCAGGTTCACCCCCGCGATGCGGGCACCGAATTCGCTGCGAGGTGCGGTCAGGACCTCGGTGACCGAGCCTCGCTCGACGACGCGTCCGCCGTCGACGACCGCGACGGAATCGGCGAGCGCGACGACGTCGAGCAGATCGTGGGTGACGATCAAAGCCGTGCGACCGCTCTCGCGCAGCACCGTGCGCAGTACTCGTCGAATGCTCGGTGCCGTGTCCACATCCAGCGCCGCGAGGGGTTCGTCGAGCAGCAGCAGGCGTGGGTCGGCCGCAAGAGCGCGCGCGATGGCGATTCGTTGAGCCTGCCCGCCGGACAGCTGGCCGGGGCGGCGATCGGCCAGGTGGGAGGCTCCGACCGTGTCGAGCCAGGTATCGGCGACGGCACGCGCGGCGACGCGGTTCGCGCCTGCGCTACGCGGCGCGAAGGCCACGTTCGTACGAGCGTCCATGTGAGGAAACAGCAGAGCTTCCTGAGAGAGGGTCGCGACGCCTCGGGCGTGAATCGGGACGACGGTGTTCGAGACGGTATCGGTCAGCAGGTCCTCGCCGAGTCGGACGATTCCTTCGTCGGGTGCCACCACACCGGAGACGAGCTGCAGCAGTGTCGATTTGCCTGCCCCGTTCGGTCCGAGGATGGCGACCGTCTCACCCTCGGGGACGTCCAGTTCGAGATCGATGCCGCGGACGCCGAGTGTGGCCCGCAGGTGCAGTGAGTTCACAGCGTTCCCGACGACCGAGTGCCGCGTGCGGTCACGACGACGAGTGCCGCTACGAGAATCAGTACCAGCGAGAGCGCTACCGCGGCATCGGGGTCGCTCTCGCGCTGCAGATAGATTTCCAGCGGCAGTGTCCTGGTCACGCCTTCGAGGGATCCGGCGAAGGTCAAGGTCGCTCCGAATTCTCCGAGTGCGCGCGCGAAGGCGAGGACGGTTCCTGATATCAGTCCGGGAAGTATCAGCGGAACGGTGACGCGCCGTAGGACGGTCGTGGGGGTGGCCCCCAGCGTCGCGGCCACCACGTCGTACCGGTCGCCGGCCGTGCGCAGTGCGCCCTCGACGCTGACGACCAGGAAAGGAAGCGACACGAACACCTGTGCCAGCACCACGGCCGAGGTGGTGAACGCTATTCGAATCCCGAAGGCGTCGAGGTGCTCGCCCAACAGGCCTTGTCGCCCGAAGGTGTAGAGCAGCGCGATGCCCCCGACCACCGGGGGCAGAACCAAGGGCAGTACGACGAGAGAGCGAAGGATCGAGAGCCCGCGAATCGAGCTGCGCGAGAGCAAGATTGCCATCGGCACGCCCATAGCCACGCACACTGCGGTGCTGGCCGTCGCCGTCTTCAGGCTCAGGATCAACGCCGCGACAGCGGATTCGGAGGTGATGAGTCCGAGAAAATTGGACCAGTCGATTCGGGTGAACATCGCGGCCAGCGGTGCCACCACGAGGAGTGCACCGATGGCTGCCGGAACGAAAATCCACACCGGCACACCGACGGTCGACCGCCCGTTGTGTGCGACTCGTACGGTCACGGAGCTGCGAAGCCGGCTCGACCGAGTACGTCCTGCCCGACGGGGCCGGTGACGAACTCGGTGAATGCGCGAGCGGTGCCCTCGTTGTCGGACCCGCTCAGTGTCGCGATCGGGTAGGTGTTGACGGCCTCGCTCGACTCCTCGAAGGGCACCGCGGTCACGGCCTCTCCTGCCCCGGCAGCGTCGGTCACGTAGACCAGTCCGGCATCGGCCTGCCCCGAGGTCACCTTGCCCAACACGTCGGTGACCGAGGATTCTTCGCTCACGGCCGGGATCTGCGTGCCGGTAGCGGCCTCGACCGAGGCCGTCGCCGCGCCGCATGGCACCTGGGGCGCGCAGATCACCGTGAGAACGTCGGGATTCGCCAGATCGGCGAACGATGCGATGCCGTCCGGGTTTCCGGGGGCGGTCACGATGGTCAGCGTGTTGGACGCGAAGTCGACGGGGTCATCCGCAACCAGGCCCTCGTCGACCGTCTCGGTCATGTTCTTCGTATCCGCGGAGGCGAAGACGTCGGCAGGGGCGCCGGACATCAGCTGCGCGGCCAGATCGGATGAGCCCGCGAAGCTGAACTCCACCGAGGTGCCGGGGTGTTCGGCCTCGAATCGATCACCGAGCTCGGTGAACGTCGCGCGAAGCGATGCTGCGGCGAAGACCGTGATCTCGCCTCGGACCGCGCTGCCGTCCGAGGGTCCATCGGGCGCGGTCGAATCGGACTGCGAGCTGCACCCGACGAGCACGAGGGTGGCTGCAATGAGGAGCGCGAATACCGGGCGCAGTGTCTTCACGAACATCTCCTGTGTCCTACGGTGTCTCGACGATGACGGTCGTGGCCTTGACCACAGCGACGGTGACCTTGCCGGGCTCGAGCCCCAGTTCGCGAACCGAGCGGGTGCTCATCAGGGACACGATCGTGAACGGCCCGCACTGCATGCTCACCTCGCTCATCACCGCATCCGAGACGACCTCGGTGACCAACCCCACGAGTCGGTTGCGTGCAGAGCTTCCGCCCGACGCGATCTCCGGCGGAGGGACAGCATGTTCGCGCGCGTAGTCGGCCAGGTCCCGGCCGGCGATGACCTTGCGTCCGTTCTCGTCCTCGAGCGCCGGGAGCGCTCCGGTGTCGATCCATCTACGGACGGTGTCGTCACTGACACCGAGGAGTGCTGCGGCGTCTCGAACGCGGACCGGGGGCACCGTCATCGAGACGCCACCCGAGCAGACATCCGCAAACAAGTCATGAACGGCACCATATACCCGAATCTGCGGGTGTTTCGACCAGATCCTGTTTTCGGTGAGCCGTACCGTCCCACCGTCGACCGGGTTGCCGCATCACCCCGCCGGATACGTCGCGGAATCTGCAGGGAGTATTGGACGTTGGTACGTTCTCGGACGGTTCTGGCGATTCGACGCCGGCGGCCGAGCGCATCGGAAGGAATTTTCAGTGGCAGCGAAGCTGTGGGCAGTGAGCGACATTCACGTCGGACATCGGGGCAACCGGCCCGTGACCGAGGACATCTTTCCCGAATCGCCCGACGACTGGCTGATCGTCGCCGGCGACGTGTCGGAGAAGACCGACGACATCAAGTGGGCGCTCGAAATGCTCCGTAGCCGTTTCGCGAAAGTCATCTGGGTTCCCGGAAACCACGAGCTCTGGACGACGGTGAAAGATCCCGTCCAGATCCACGGGGCGGCTCGGTACGAGTACCTGGTCAACCTGTGCCGCGAGATCGACGTCGTCACCCCGGAGGACCCTTATCTGCGGTGGGAGGGTGAGGGTGGCCCGGCGACGATCGTGCCGATGTTCCTGCTCTACGACTACACGTTCCTGCCGCAGGGAGCGAGAGACAAGGAACACGGCCTGGCGATCGCACGTGAGAAGAACGTGGTCGCCACCGACGAATTCCTGCTGTCCTCGCAGCCGTACGCGACGCGCGATGCCTGGTGCCATGCGCGGATCGACGCCACCCGGGAGCGTCTCGATGCGCTCGACACCTCCGTTCCGACGGTGTTGATCAACCATTTCCCGATGGTTCGGCAGCCGACCGAGGTGCTGTTCTACCCGGAGTTCGCACTGTGGTGTGGTTCCACTCTGACGGCGGATTGGCACACGCGGTACAACGCGATCTGTTCGGTGTACGGGCATTTGCACATTCCACGGACGACCTACTACGACGGCGTTCGCTTCGAGGAGGTGTCGGTGGGCTACCCGCGTGAATGGCAGCGCCGCGGCCTACCGAAAAACGTTCTGCGACAGATTCTTCCGGTCCCCGAGTATCCGCCAGGCGCGTTGAACAAGTGGGGCGGGCACTTCACGGTGACGCCCGAAATGGAGGCAGAGGTAGAGAAGATGAGGGCAGGAAAGTGATCGAATCGATACTTCCCAACGGCGTCGTCTCGGCCGAATTGTTCGCGGACCCACCGGGTTTGACGCCCCATCCGCTCGAGGCCCCGCTGGTGGCCAAGGCGGTGGACAAGCGCAAGCGTGAGTTCACCTCGGCCCGACACTGTGCGCGGGTGGCGATGGAGAAGCTGGGTGTCGAGCCTGCGCCGATCATGCGCGGCAAGTCCGGTGCTCCGCAGTGGCCGAAGGGTGTGGTCGGATCGTTGACGCACTGCGACGGGTATCGCGGTGCGGTGTTGGCCTACTCGATGCAGGTGCGTTCGGTGGGAATCGACGCCGAGCCGCACGGACCCTTGCCCGATGGAGTGCTCGAGGCGGTGAGTCTCGAGGCCGAACGGGAGTGGCTCGCGACCGCGGGCCGCGAGGACGTGCACTGGGATCGAGTGTTGTTCTGCGCCAAGGAAGCGACGTACAAGGCCTGGGAGCCGTTGACCGGACGCTGGCTCGGCTTCGAGGACGCACACATCACCTTCGAGCGCACCGGCTCCGGTGACGACGTTTCGGGAACGTTCCGTTCCGAGCTGCTGGTGCCAGGAGACACGGTGTCCGGTCCGCCGCTGCGGGCCTTCGACGGTCGATGGATGGTGGCGGGCGGTCTGGTGATGACCGCGATCTCGGTGATGTGACGACCTGCTCCGCGAGCCTGGCACAATGCTCTCTCGTGAGTGCTCGCGAAAAGATTTCGTCCGGTCTCGTCGGTGCCGGCCTGCTGGTGGTCGACAAGGGGCCGGGAGTGACGAGCCACGATGTGGTGGCTTCGTGCCGAAAACTGTTGCGCACCAGAAAGGTCGGCCATGCGGGGACCTTGGACCCCATGGCGACCGGCGTGCTCGTGCTCGGCGTGGAGCGTGCGACCAAGATGCTGGGACTGCTCTCGCTGACCACCAAGTCGTACACCGCCACCATCCGGCTCGGCCGGAGCACGACGACCGACGACGCCGAGGGCGACGTCCTGGCCGATGTTTCGGCCGCGCATGTCTCCGACACCGAGATCTCGACCGCGATTGCCGCCCTGACCGGTGACATCGAGCAGGTTCCTGCCAGTGTCAGCGCCATCAAGGTCGACGGGCAACGCGCCCACAAACTGTCCCGCGCAGGTGAGGAATTCACACTCGCCCCGCGCAAGGTCAGCGTCACCCGATTCGACGTGACGGCCAGGCGCGACGTGGCGGAGGGCGAATCGGCGTTCGTCGACCTCGACGTGGAGGTCGACTGCACGTCCGGGACGTACGTTCGGGCCCTGGCGCGCGACCTCGGCGCGGCGCTCGGCGTCGGCGGCCACCTGACCGTGCTGCGCCGCACCCGCGTCGGACCCTTCACCCTCGACCACGCACGGACACTCGAAGAACTGGCAGAGGACCCGGCCGTGAGCCTGGACATCGATCAGGCGGCCCGAACGGCGTTCCCGCACCGGCAGATCGACGCGAGTCAGGCGGAATCGTTGAGCCAGGGACGGTGGCTGGATCCGATAGGAATCGACGGGGTGTACGCGGCGGTCGATCCCACCGGGCACACCATCGCTCTGCTCCAGGAGAAGGGCAAGCGCGCCAGTTCGGTCATGGTCGTGCGGCCCGCGACCTTGCGCGGGCACTGAAACATTCGGCACGGATGCGGCACCGACCCGGCGATCAGGTCGCCGGAACCATCCAGATCGCCTCTGCGGCGCGGTGGCCGAGATCGATCGAATCAGTGGCGTCGGTGCGGGCCAACTCGATGGCGACGGTGCCGGCGTAGTCGCGTCGTTCGACCACCGTGATCGGCAGGTCCAGCGTGATGCCGACGGAGTCGAAGTAGCGGAGCATCGCCGGGTCGGAGTCGGAAATTCTGGCGACTCGGCCGGACTGTCCGTCAAGGTAGTCGCTCAGGCGGGTCGCGGACGGGGCCTCGATCGCACCGTCGACGGACGGAATCGGGTCGCCGTGCGGATCGCGTTCGGGGTGGCCCAGTTTGGCGTCGATTCGATCCATCATCAGATCCGAGACGGCATGCTCGAGGATCTCTGCCTCGTCGTGCACTTCGTCCCAGCCGTAACCCAGCTCTCGCACCAGGTAGGTCTCGATCAGTCGATGTCGACGCACCATACCGATGGCAGCGAGACGACCCTTCTCGGTCAGTGAGATGGCTCCGTAGCGGGCGTGGTCGACCATGCCCTGGTCGGCGAGCTTGCGAATCGCCTCGGACACCGTCGAGGCGGAAACACCGATGCGCTCGGAGAGCATCTTGGTGCTGACCGAGTCCTCGCTCCACTCACTGGCCGTCCAGATGACCTTGAGATAGTCCTGCGCAACCGCGGACAG
>NZ_NOZF01000192.1:0-11842 GCF_002258565.1 Rhodococcus sp. 05-2254-6 | reverse complement strand
CGCGGGCGAGGACGGCGAGCAGCCGGACCCGCTCGAGTGGGCGGCCGACGTCCTGGCCGATGCCCGGCAGAATCGGACTCTCGCGCAAGGTCGGGCGGTGCTGATCGATGCGGCAGCTCGGCGTGCGTCGACAGCTCTGACGAAGGCCACCACCGTTCTCGATCTGCAGCGTCGTCGGGCTCTCGCCGAGGCGCAGCTCGTGCAGTATCGGGAGGGCGAGACGGAGGTCTGCGGCAGTGGCCGCGATCGGTCCGGCGGCCGCGGAATCGGCGAGCTCGGTTCTGCGCGCAGCTCGCGCCGTCTCGCCCTCCCGATACTGCACGAGCTGCGCCTCGGCGAGAGCCCGACGACGCTGCAGATCGAGAACGGTGGTGGCCTTCGTCAGAGCTGTCGACGCACGCCGAGCTGCCGCATCGATCAGCACCGCCCGACCTTGCGCGAGAGTCCGATTCTGCCGGGCATCGGCCAGGACGTCGGCCGCCCACTCGAGCGGGTCCGGCTGCTCGCCGTCCTCGCCCGCGGGCTCGGGTATCCCCGATGCCTGCGACACCCGGCCGAGCATGATGTCGATGGCGTGGTGAGCGTCCGCGAGTTCGGCGGCCAGCTCCCGGCGGCGCTGCGCGAACCACTCTTCGACATCACCGAATCGGCCTGTGTCGAAGAGCCTTTCGAGCAGATTGCCGCGTTCGTCGCTGTCGGCTCGGAGGAATCGCGCGAACTCACCCTGCGGCAACAGCACCACCTGGAAGAACTGGTCGGCACTCATTCCGAGCAGCGCGTTGACGGCGTCACCGATCTCGTTGAGCCGGGTGAGGTTCTGCCCGCGGCCGTCGAGCCAGGTGAGACTGGCTTTGGCGTGCTGCTTGGTGGTGCCCGTGCTGCGGAGCTTGGGCCGCAGGAACTCCGGACTGCGCACTATTCTGATGCGTCGCCCAGCGAGTGTCGCCTCCAACGTGACCTGTGGCACCGCACCCTTGGCTGCGTGATCGGACAGCAGTCGCTTGCCCTCACGACGAGCTCCGGGCACTGTTCCGTACAGCGCGAACGCCACGGCGTCGAGCACCGTCGTCTTACCTGCTCCGGTCTGCCCGTGCAACAGGAAGAGCCCGTCGGCTCCCAGCGCGTCGAAGTCCACCGTCTCGGTGCCCGCGAAGGGGCCGAAGGCGGTGATCTCGAGTGAATGCAGTCTCATGCAGCACCGCGGTCGGCGGTGGTGGCCGTTCCGCGGATGGCCTCGGTCTCGCGATGCACGGAGGCCAGCGCGCGAGCCAGGAGCCCGGACTCCGCTGCCGTCGGCACACTGCGCATGTCCGTCACGAACGAGGTGGCGATGTCGAGATCGCTACGGCCGCGCACACGGTCGCGGTAACGAAGCTCGCCGGATCCCTCGGGGCGACGCCATTCCAAGTGGATCGCGTGCGGGAAACGCTGCTGCAACAAGCGCATTGCGTCGACCGGGCGTACCTCGTCGGTGAGCACAGCGGAGACGTAATGATCTTCGTACTCGCAATACGCTGCGTCCGTTGTCAATTGCTCGACCGTGCCTTCGATGCGGGCGAGTCCGCGTACCACCGGCAGGTCGACTCGCTCGACGGTGCCGAGCCCGTTCGCGTCGAGATCGAGAATCCATACCGCCTTGCGATGCGACCGCTCACCGAAGGAATAGGGCAGAGGGGAACCGGAGTACCGCACTCGATCGGTGAGGGTCTGGGGCGAATGCAGGTGCCCGAGCGCCACGTAGTCGACCCCGTCGAACGCCGACGCAGGCGCAGTTTCGATACCGCCGGAGGAAATCGACCGCTCCGAGCCGGTCGCCTCACCGCCGACGATGAACGCGTGCGCGAGTACGACCGAGCGATGATGTTGTCCCGCTTCGTTTCTCGTCGCGAGATCACCCCGGATCCGATCCATGGCAGCGCTGAGCACCTCCGCGTGCGTCCGCGCGGTGGGAACGTCGAGCTCGGCCCGCGTCGTCTCGGGCTCGAGGTAGGGAATGCCGTAGAACGCAACGGAGCCGTGCTCGTCCTCGATGACGACCGGGGTGGCGACGTCGCCCACCCGCGTCATCAGATGCAGCCCTCCCGCCGAGGCGAACGCGGCACCCGCGCCCAGCCGAGCGGGTGAATCGTGGTTTCCCGACGTCGCGACGATCACCGCGCCTGCCGTTCGGATCGCCTCGAGTCCGCGGTTGCAGACCAGGACGGCATCGGCACTGGGAACAGCGCGGTCGTAGATATCGCCCGGCACCACCACCACATCGATCGATTGCGCCGCAACCAGTTCCGCGATGGACTCCAGCACAGCGCCCTGATCGGCCAACAGGTCGACACCGTGAAAGGTGCGACCGATGTGCCAGTCCGAGGTGTGCAGAATTCTCATGCGTTCGACGCTATCGGGAACCACCGACAAACTCCTCGAGGCGCCTCGGCCTGTCGGACGTGAGCTGCGATGCATGCCGTCGCGAACCGAAGTTGTCGGTGCCGTCCTGCATCATCTGGTCCATGAACATTCTCACCGCGTTCGGCCTGCTCGTCGCTCTCGGTATCGGGGCTGTCGTCGGCTGGTTGTTGCACGCCTCGCGGGTGGGCGACCGTGCCGTTCGAGCCGAAGCCCAGCTGGCCGCGCTCCGCGAGCACGAGGGCATGCTTCGGCAGTCGTTGAGTGCGGTCAACGAGGATTCCGCGCGACGCAATTCGACCGTGATCGGCCAGCAGGTCTCACACCTGGTCGAGCCGCTGCACGACGCCGTCGATGCGCTCTCCGAGCACGTGCGCGAGGTCGAGCACAATCGCATTCGGGCGTACGCGGGATTGTCCGAGCAGGTCACCGGGATGCATCGAGCGTCGATGCATCTGTCCACCCAGACCGGTCAGCTGGTCACGGCATTGCGTGCACCGCAGATCCGGGGCCGGTGGGGCGAGATCCAGCTCGAGCGGGTCGTCGAACTCGCGGGCATGGTCAAGCACTGCGATTTCGACACGCAGGTGAGCAAGGACGGCATCCGACCCGACATGATCGTGCGTCTCGCCGGCGGTCGACAGATCGTCGTCGACGCCAAAGTGCCGTTCGCGGCGTACCTCGATGCCGCCCAGGACGAGGATCCCGCCGCGCGGGAGAAGAATCTGCGACGCCACGCCAAGCAACTGCGCACTCACATCGACCAGCTGGCCGACAAGGCGTACTGGCAGGCGTTCGAGCCGACGCCGGAGTTCGTTGTGCTGTTCGTTCCCGGCGACCCGTTTCTCGACGCGGCCCTGACCTCGGACACCGGCATGCTCGAGTACGCCTTCGGCAGGAACGTGATCCTGGCCACCCCGACCACCCTGGTCGCGTTACTACGAACCGTTGCCTACACGTGGAAGCAGGAGTCGCTGGCGGAGGACGCTGCGCGCATCCAGCAACTGGGACGCGAGCTGTACACGCGAATCGGTGTCGTCTCGACACACCTGGACAAGCTCGGTGCCCACCTCGGCAAGGCCGTGGAATCCTTCAATTCCACCGTCGGGTCCGTCGATACCCGGGTGAGCGTGACGGCGAGAAAGTTGCACGAACTCGAGCTGTTCGACGCCGATCCGGTGGACATCGCCCGAGTGGACGAGCGACCCAAACTGTCCGATTCGTCCCGCTACCGGCACGACTTCGGTCATGTCAGCGATGCAGTGGGCTGAACAACGGCTAACCTCGGGGGGTGTCTACCTCCCAACGTGCCCGCTCCGGGGTACCGCTGGATCACCGATCCATCCTCGCGACCCTGCCCGGCGTTCCCGCATGGGGTGCCGTCGCGATCGCCGCGGGACTGACCTTTCTCGGATTCCTGATCGATGCCGCACGCGGTACCGAGCTGACCGGTGCGTTCGCGTTCATGTACGTCCTCGGCTGCATCGCCGGCGTCCTTCTCGTCCGCTTCCGCGGACTGTTCACCGCGATGGTGCAAGCCCCGCTGATCCTGTTCGTGGCCGTGCCGCTGTCGTACCAGTACTTCACCGACAACGCAGGCACCAGCCTCAAGGACATCATCCTCAACGTTGCCATTCCACTGGTCAACCGGTTTCCGTTGATGTTGCTCGGCACCCTGGTCGCCGTCGGACTCGGAGTGCTTCGCATCGTGCTCAAACGGCAGAACACGCATGCCCCCACCCTTCGGCGAAGCCAGAAGGCCGAGGGCACTGTGCGACGCAGCCCGAAGCCCAGCGATGACAAGCCCACCAGAGCACAGCGTCGAGCACAGGAAGAGCGCCCCGAACGCTCCCGCAGGCGCGCAGCCGATCGCAGCACCGACTCCGCGGCCGAGGCGACCGACATCGTGCCCGGGCCGTACGTCGGTCGCAGAAGCACCGATCCTCGCCCGCGTTCGACCCCTCGCACCGGCTCTCGTGCTGCGGCAGATCCCACCGTGAGCCCCCGGCGATCGGCTACCCCGACCTCGGCACCGCAGACTCGATACTCCGCCGACTCCCCGCGTCAGGACCACAAGCCAGAGCACCAGAAGCCCGAATACCCGCGAACGCAGTATCCGCAGGCAGAGTCTCGTCGAGCGCAGTCCCGTGAAGCACGTGATGCACAGCGGCCGCAACCGTCCGAGTCGCGTTTTGCGCCGGAGCCTCGCTACTCGGCAGAGCCGCGGTATTCGACCGAACCTCGTCGCGAGCGATCGACTCGGGTCAACGCTCCGCGAGAGGCTGCCGATCCGTACGGCTCCGGAGCTCGGCCGGTCGTGACTCCTCGGACGAGCGCCCCCGCCGGCCCCGCTGCCACCGACTACACCGCCGGGAACGGCCAGGGCAGCCATTCTCTGCCTGCCCCGCGCCGGGACGACATTCCCCCCCACCCGGTGCCGAAGGTTCGCTACCGCGACCGTCACAGCGACTAGTTCGAACGAGAAACGCCCCGTACAGGAATTCCTGTACGGGGCGTGAACTCTTTTCCCGCTGCTAGCGGGCTGGGCGCAGCTCGCGAGGCAGGGAGAACACCAGGGTCTCGTTGGCAGTGGTGACCGGCTGTACGTCGGCGTAGCCGTGCTCGGCGAACAGTTCGATGACGCCCTGCACCAGGATCTCCGGTACGGATGCACCCGAGGTGATGCCGATCGTCTCGACCCCGTCGAGCCAGGCCAGGTCGATTTCCTTGGCGTAATCGACGAGGTAGCTCGCCCGCGCACCCGCGCCCAGTGCGACCTCGACCAACCGCACCGAGTTCGAGGAGTTCTTCGACCCGACGACGATCACCAGATCGCATTCCGGTGCCATCGCCTTCACCGCGACCTGACGGTTCTGCGTGGCGTAGCAGATGTCGTCGCTCGGCGGGTCCTGGAGCGTCGGGAAGCGCTCGCGAAGCTTGGCGACCGTCATCATCGTCTCGTCGACGCTCAGCGTGGTCTGGGACAGCCAGATGACCTTGCTCTCGTCACGGACGGTGACGTTGGCAACCGAGTCGGGGCCGTCCACCAGCTGAATGTGCTCGGGTGCCTCGCCTGCGGTGCCCTCGACCTCCTCGTGGCCCTCGTGGCCGATGAGCAGGATGTCGTAGTCGTCGCGAGCGAAGCGCTTGGCTTCCTGATGCACCTTGGTCACCAACGGGCAGGTGGCGTCGATCGTGCGCAGGTTCCGCTCGGCCGCGGACGTGTGCACGGCGGGCGAGACGCCGTGCGCGGAGAACACGAGCAGCGATCCCTCGGGCACCTCGTCGGTCTCTTCCACGAACACCGCGCCGCGATCGGACAACGTCTCGACCACGTGCTTGTTGTGCACGATCTCCTTGCGCACGTACACCGGCGCACCGTGCTGCTCGAGCGCCTTCTCGACGGTCTCGACCGCACGATCGACACCCGCGCAGTAGCCCCGCGGCTCCGCGAGCAGCACTCGCTTACCCCCGGCGTACGAGGACTTACCCGTACCGGCGGACTGTGCAATACCAAGATTCAGAGGAACAGCCGAAGACATACCTCCCAGGATACGTGCACCGAGCTCGCCTGCCTCGTTTCCATGTCCTCCGGCCCCGGCTGCAACGGGTCCTACAGCCTGTCGGCTACCCAAAGTTCACCGTTTCGGGCAGTCTGGTGGGCATGACTCGAGTCCCCTTTGCAGCGCGTGTGGCTGCAGGCGTCGCCGTGACCGTCGTGGAAGAGGCTCGCAAGCTTCCCGGTTCCGCTCTGATGCTGCCGATGACGGTCGTCAGCGAAGCGCTGGCCCGCGGGATGCGATTTCAGCAGCAGGTGACGGCGTTGGCCATCAAGGGCGATCTGATCATCGCGAGCTTGCCGGTGATCGGGACCCCCACCGAGGAGCAGCCCTCCTGGGCCAGCTTCGACGAGGACGAAGACGACGTGTTCGACGCCCCGGTCGTCACCGACGACGTCGATGTGCCCGACGCCCCCGTGGCCGAGCCGGTCGCGGCGAACGGCCGCTTCGCCTTGTACTCGACGCCTCCCCTGGACGAGCCGGTGCAGGACACCTCGGCCAAGCGCGCGCCCTCTGCGGACAAGCCCGAGATCGTCGAGATGATCGACTTCGACACCCTCGCCCTTGCCCAGCTGCGCGCACGCCTGCGCACGCTTTCGATCGAGGACCTCGAAACTCTGCTGGACTACGAGAACGACACGCTCGCCCGCGCACCGTTCCAGACCATGTTGGCCAACCGCATCACCACCGCCAAGGCCAAGTGAGCACTCCCTCAACCCAGTCCGGTCCCACCCAGCCAGGCTCGAGCACCGCCGAACAGCCGTGGCCGGTGCGTACCGTCGCCATGAAGGTGGCGGGCTGGATCGACAAGCTCGGCTCGATCTGGGTGGAGGGCCAGCTCACGCAGATCAACGCGCGTCCCGGTACGAGGACGGCGTTTCTGACGCTGCGTGATCCGTCGGCCGACATGTCGTTGTCGGTGACGTGTTCGCCGCAATTGCTCGACCGCTCTCCGGTTCCGTTGACCGAGGGTGCGCGCGTCATCCTCTACGGCAAGCTGTCGTTCTTCACCGGCCGCGGAACCATTTCGCTGCGCGCCACGGACATTCGCGCGGTGGGCGTCGGCGAACTGTTGGCCCGCATCGAGCGGCTCAGAGCGCTGCTCGCCGCAGAGGGGTTGTTCGACCCACGCCTCAAGCGCCCGTTGCCGTTTCTGCCGGGCACCATCGGCCTGATCACTGCGCGCGCCAGCGCAGCCGAGAAGGACGTGCTCACCGTCGCGCAGAGGCGTTGGCCCGCGGTTCGATTCGAGGTTCGCAACACTCCGGTCCAGGGGCCACAGTCGGTGCCGGCGATTCTGGATGCGCTGAAAGATCTGGACGACGACCCCAGCGTCGATGTCATCATCCTCGCCCGCGGCGGCGGAAGCGTCGAGGATCTGCTGCCGTTCTCGGACGAAGCCCTGTGCCGCGCCATCTCGCGCGCCACCACGCCGATCGTCAGTGCCATCGGCCACGAGCCCGACAGCCCACTGAGCGATCACGTCGCGGACCTGCGCGCCGCAACTCCCACCGATGCCGCCAAACTCGTGGTGCCCGACGCCGTCGCCGAACAAGCCCTGGTCTCGGAGTTGAAGTCGAGAAGTGCTGCAGCGCTGCGCAATTGGGTCGAGCGCGAGGAACGCGGACTGGACATGCTCCGACACCGTCCGGTACTGGCGGACCCGTTGGCCTCGCTCGAGCAACGCCGCGAGGAGGTTCGACGTCTGCGGGAGGCGGCGCGACGCGACGTGCAACGCGAACTCACCACCCAGGACACGCTCGTCGAGCATCTGCGGGCAAGGCTGTCGACGCTGGGGCCTGCTGCCACACTTGCTCGTGGCTATGCCGTCGTACAGCGGGTGGTTGCGGGTTCGGATCCCGAGGTTCTGCGTTCGGTCGAGGACGCGCCACCGGGTACACAGATCAGAGTGCGAGTGGCCGACGGTGCCGTCACCGCCGCAGTCATGGGGCGAGTCAAATGACAGAAGGAGTACGTATGAGCGAGAACGAAGACAAGCCGGTATCGGAACTGGGCTACGAAGAGGCCAGGGACGAACTGGTGGGCGTGGTGAAGATCCTCGAGCAGGGTGGGCTCGATCTCGACGCCTCCCTGGCCCTGTGGGAGCGCGGAGAGCAGCTGGCCACCCGCTGTGAGGAGCAGCTCGCCGGAGCCCGCAAGCGGATCGAGACCGCGCTCGCGAGCACCGAGAAGGACAGCTAGGGCTCCAGCGGTTCGGCGACCTCGAGGGCCTCGGCGAGCGTGGTGAAGTCTGCGTCGTTCGCGGTACCGCCCAGCAGGATTCGCACGTCACCGAAGTCGGAGACCCAGTACTTCCGCGAACCCTCCTCGCCGTAGACGACCCAATCTCGACCCGACACGTTCTGCGCGCCCGACGCGTACACCGTCTCGTCGCCGGCCACGAAGGGGACCAACACTTCCTCGACGGCGCTGGTCTGGGTCAGCTGCAGATACGCACCCGATCCGGTGATGTACCCGACAGTCGACACCGGTCCCCCGTTGTCGCCGGAGATCGTCGGACGACTGCCCGAGTTGGGCGTCCAATCCTCCGGAACAGCCGGATTACGCACCGGAAAGCCGATTTCCGACGCGTCGTACTGCAACGCGGTGTCCACGTCGAAGTTGGGGATGGGCCCCTGCTGGGGCCCGCCGGGGCTCAGCGAGCACTGACTGGCGATGCCCGCAATCAACAAACACGCGATGACCAGCGGAATGAGCGACCACACCATGTCGCGACTGTTGTTGAGAATCCGAGGTTTGCTGTTCGCCACCCCACCAGTATCCCCTCTGCGCAGCAGTGCTCGGTCGGCGCGTGCCTCACAGACCACCCGACCCCACGGCAGACATCACAGAAGTGAGATAATCGCGCCTGGGTAACACCCCACCAACCAGGAGGCTACAAACCGATGACGGCCAGCACCGAGTCCACTCGCGCCATGGCGCCAGATCGCAACCTCGCACTCGAACTCGTACGCGTCACCGAGGCCGGTGCGCTCGCCTCGGGTCGCTGGGTCGGTCGCGGCGACAAGGAAGGTGGCGACGGAGCAGCAGTCGACGCCATGCGTCAGTTGGTCAGCTCGGTCTCGATGCGCGGCGTCGTCGTCATCGGCGAGGGCGAGAAGGACGAAGCGCCGATGCTCTACAACGGCGAACAGGTCGGCAACGGCAACGGCCCCGAGGTCGATTTCGCCGTCGACCCCGTCGACGGAACCACGTTGATGGCCAAGGGCATGCCCAACGCCATCTCGGTTCTCGCCGTCGCCGAGCGTGGCGCGATGTTCGATCCGTCCGCCGTCTTCTACATGAAGAAGATCGCCGTAGGACCCGACTTCGCCGACGTCATCGACATCACCGCACCGGTCGCGGAGAACATCGCCCGCGTCGCCAAGATCAAGAAGGGCTCCACCTCCGACGTCACGGTGTGCATCCTCGACCGCCCCCGGCACGCCGAGCTGATCCAGCAGGTGCGCGACACCGGCGCTCGCATTCGACTGATCTCCGACGGCGACGTCGCCGGCGCCATCGCCGCCGCCCGTCCCACCTCCCCCATCGACATCCTCATGGGCACCGGTGGAACTCCCGAAGGCATCATCGCCGCGGCCGCCATGCGCTGCATGGGTGGCGCGCACCAGGGCATGCTGGCTCCGACCGACGACGACGAACGCCAGAAGGCGATCGACGCCGGACACGATCTCGATCGTGTCCTGTCCACCGAAGACCTGGTCTCGGGCGAGAACGTCTTCTTCACCGCCACCGGCGTCACCGACGGCGACCTGCTCCAGGGCGTCCGATACTCGGGCGGCGGCGCGCACACGCAGTCCATCGTGATGCGCTCGAAGTCCGGCACCGTCCGCATGATCGACGCGTACCACCAGCTCAACAAGCTCAAGGAGTACTCGACCATCGACTTCGACGGCGACACCTCCGGCGCCATCCCGTCCTTCTGACCGTCCGCTCGACGAAGTTTCCGCTCCCCTACCGAGGCAAGAGGTCAATGACAGAGAACGAACAGCAGTTCCGGATCGAGCACGACACCATGGGAGAGGTTCGCGTTCCCATCGATGCGCTCTGGCGTGCCCAGACGCAGCGTGCCGTGGAGAACTTCCCCATCTCGGGCCGTCCGCTCGAACGCACTCAGATTCGCGCGATGGGCCTGCTCAAGGCAGCCTGCGCGCAGGTCAACAAGGATCTCGGTCTGCTCGACGGCGCACTGGCCGACGCGATCATCGCCGCTGCCACCGAGATCGCCGACGGCAAGCACGACGACCAGTTCCCGATCGACGTCTTCCAGACCGGCTCGGGCACCAGCTCGAACATGAACGCCAACGAGGTCATCGCGTCGATCGCGAAGGCGGCCGGCGTCGAAGTACACCCCAACGACCACGTGAACATGTCGCAGTCCTCCAACGACACGTTCCCGACGGCAACGCACGTCGCCGCCACCGAGGCCGCCGTGACGTCTCTCGTGCCCGCACTGCGCCACCTCCACGAGGCTCTCGTGGTGAAGGCCACCGAGTGGAAGCACGTCGTGAAGTCCGGCCGCACCCACCTCATGGACGCCGTTCCGGTCACCCTCGGTCAGGAATTCGGCGGCTACGCCCGTCAGATCGAAGCAGGCATCGAACGCGTCGAGGCCACCCTGCCGCGGCTCGGTGAACTGCCCATCGGCGGCACCGCCGTCGGCACCGGCCTCAACGCACCCGACGGCTTCGGCCCGAAAGTCGTTGCAGCACTGGTTGCGTCGACCGGGATCGACGCACTCACCGCGGCCAAGGATTCGTTCGAGGCACAGGCCGCACGTGACGGACTCGTCGAGGCATCGGGCGCACTGCGCACCATCGCGGTCTCACTGACCAAGATTGCCAACGACATTCGCTGGATGGGATCGGGACCGCTCACCGGACTCGGCGAGATCACCCTCCCCGACCTGCAGCCCGGTAGCTCCATCATGCCCGGCAAGGTCAATCCCGTTCTCCCCGAGGCTGTTACGCAGGTCGCGGCTCAGGTCATCGGCAACGACGCCGCAGTCGCATTCGGCGGCGCGTCGGGCGCATTCGAACTCAACGTGTACATCCCGATGATGGCGCGCAACGTGCTCGAGTCGTTCAAGCTGCTCGCCAACGTCTCGGTCCTGTTCGCCGACAAGTGTGTCGTCGGCCTCGAAGCCAACGTCGAGCACCTCAAGACCCTCGCCGAGTCCTCGCCGTCCATCGTGACGCCGCTGAACTCCGCGATCGGCTACGAGGAAGCTGCCGCCGTCGCCAAGCAGGCACTGAAGGAGAAGAAGACGATCCGTCAGACGGTCATCGACCGCGGACTGATCGGCGACAAGCTCAGCGAAGCAGAACTGGACAAGCGCCTCGACGTCCTCGCCATGGCGAAGGTCAAGGACTAGCTTTCCCGTTCGCCCCGCCGGACGCTTGAAACAGCCCGCCCCCGGTGGGATCAATGTGGGTTTCAGTCACTCTGACTGCAACAAAGTCGCATTGATCCCAACCGGGGGCGGGTTCGTTCGAAAGGGGCCGAACCTCAGGCGAGGTGTGCGAGTTCCTCGCGTGCCTTCAGGCCGTCCTCGCCCAGATCGGTGCGGTCGAAGATCTTCCAGCCTGCGAGCAGCGGCTTGAACACCTTGTCGCGTTCCTGGTCGGCGTCGTAGATTCCGGCTTCGGCGAGCGCGGCGGTGCTGCTGCCGCGGTCCGGGAGGTCGACCTCGGGAATCTTGAAGCCGTTGATCCGGTCCGCGATGGCGCGAGCGGCCTGATCGGGCACCACGGCGAATGCCTCGTCGAGGATGCTGGCGAAGAATGCCGACTGCAGCGCGTCGTCGTCGGCGATCCGGCCGAGGATGGTGGCGAGCACCGGATCCTTGCCGAGGGCGATGGTGT
>NZ_NOZF01000116.1:0-12018 GCF_002258565.1 Rhodococcus sp. 05-2254-6 | reverse complement strand
GCGGTTGGCCAGGGCCGTCACCAGCAGCGCTTGGTCGCCGAGAACTTCGAGGCCGCTCGGGTGGTCGGTGGTGACGGAGATTCCGGCGTTTTCGGCGGCGAGCTTGGACCGATCCATCGCTTCGTTGACGACGGTGTCGACGTCGACGACCTCGAGGTCGGGTAGCTTCTCGGCACCCTGCAGTCGCGAGAGTGCGATCAGTTCGGTCACCATGTTGCCGAGCCGTTTGGATTCGGCGACGACCTTGCCGCCGAAGTGCCGGACGGAAGCCGGATCGTCGGCCGATTCGAGCAGCGCTTCGGCCAGCAGGCTCATCGCGCCGACGGGGGTTTTCAGTTCGTGGCTGACGTTGGCGACGAAGTCCCGACGCGTCGCCTCCATCCGGACCTGCTCGGAATCGTCGTCGGCGAACAGCACGACGAAACGTTTGTCTTCCTTGCTGAGCAGCCGGGCGACGCAGCGGACGGCGATCTTGTCTCGGCCGGTTCTGGGGTTCTTCGAGCTGAGATCCACTTCGACGGGGTTGCCGTCGGCGAGGACCCTGAGGACGGCGTCCCACGCCCGATCGTCGATCAGCCGGTTACGCACCAGGCCCAACTCCTCGGCGCGGGGGTTGAACAGCACGACGTCGTGAAACTGATCGACGACGGCGATGCCGCTCTCCGATGCGAGGACGATCAGGTCCAGTACCTGCGACATCGTCAACCCGGAGGTGGCTCGGCGGCGCTCCGAGTGTCGAGTGTTGAGGTACGGGATCAGAACACCGCCGACGAGGTATCCCACGAAGGCCGCGGCGATCGCCAGTAGTACGGCCGATGCAACACTCACACCGGAATCGTACGTTCGATGGACAGCTCACATACGCAGGGTGCAGGCATTTCCCTGGTCGTCATAGTCCCCGTCGGCAGTGTTCTTCGATCGTTCACCTGCAGTTACGACAAAACGTCGGTTCGGGCGAGGAGGAGTTACTTACCGCCCTGGTTTGCCACGGCAGCTGCACCTGCGGCCGCTGCTTCGGGATCGAGGTAGGTGCCGCCCGGGTTGGTGGGCTTCAGCTTGCCGTCTACCTCGGTGAGGTCGTACTTCAGCGGAATGCCGGTGGGGATGTTGAGCTCGGCGATATCCGCGTCGGAGATCTCGTCGAGGTACTTCACGAGAGCGCGCAGCGAGTTGCCGTGCGCGGCGACGAGGACGTTATTACCGGCCTTCAGATCGGCGACGATCGTCTCCTCGAAGTACGGGATCAGGCGCTCGACGACGTCTGCGAGGCACTCGGTCAGCGGAACGCTGTCCAGATCTGCGTAGCGCGGATCGGCGTCCTGGCTGTGCTCGCTGCCGATCTCGATGGGCGGCGGCGGGGTGTCGTAGCTACGACGCCACAGCATGAACTGCTCGTTGCCGTACTTGTCCTTCGTCTCGGCCTTGTTCAGTCCCTGCAGTGCGCCGTAGTGCCGCTCGTTCAGACGCCAGTCGCGGACGACGGGAATCCAGTGCCGATCGGCGGCGTCGAGTGCGAGGTTGGCGGTGCTGATCGCGCGACGCAGCAGCGAGGTGTACAGCAGGTCGGGCAGGATGCCTGCCTCGGCGAGGAGTTGGCCGGCACGCTTGCCCTCGGCCTCACCCTTCTCGGTCAGTCGCACGTCGACCCAGCCGGTGAACTGGTTGGACGCGTTCCATTCGCTCTCGCCGTGACGAAGCAGAATCAAGGTTCCGATACTCATGCGGTCAGTTTCTCATGCTCCACGTCTCTTGGCCCGCGTGCGACCAGGACCGCGACGACGACGATCATCACGACGGCGGTGAGGGTGATCGGGATGGGGATGACGGGGTCGAACAACACGAGCACGGCACCAGCGGGCACCACGATGTTGACCAGCCGGTCGGCATTGGCGCGGATCGCGATCAGCCAGACACCGAGTACGAACACCGCGATCGGGATCGTGACGGTGAACGACGCGGCGACGTCGCCGAGCTTGCTGTGTTCGGTCAGTACATCGATCTCGACCTCGATGCCGGCCGAGAACGCGCCCGCGGCCGCGAAGATGAAGTAGTGGGCGTAGCCGTAGAACAGCGAGTTGCCGAGTCTGCCGATCGCACGGTGATGCGGGGGCCAGAAGTAGATCCACCACAGGCTCGCGGTGACGACGACGGTGAGGATGGAGATCGAGATCAGCGGCGCCAGCGCGGTTTCGTCGTGCAGCGCTTCGATGATGGCGTTGGCGGACGCGAGCAGAGATTCGCCGAGCAGGATCAGCGTGAACAGTCCGTAGCGCTCGGTGATGTGATGCGGATGCCAGGGTGTTGCGCCCTTGCGCTCGGCGATGATCGGTACCGACATCTCGACCCCTGCGAGCACGACGAAGCCGATGATCGCGGCGGTACCGTCGAGCAGCAGCACCCAGGCAATCCACAGAACCTGAACTCCCGCAATACCTATCGCGTAGGTCAGCGCGGTCTGTCGATGTTCGGGGTTTCGCGATGCCCGCAGCCATTGGGTCACCATCGCCACGCGCATCACCACGTACCCGATGACCACGATCGTGAAATTCTCGTCGACGACCGACGGCTCGATCCCGGCGGCCAGTGTCAGAACGCCGGCCATCTGCACGACGGTGAGCACGCGATACAGCCAGTCGTCGGTGTCGAAGGATGTGGCGAACCACGTGAAGTTCATCCACGCCCACCAGATCGCGAAGAACACGAGTGCATAGCCGAGCAGGCCGTCGGCGATGTGATTCTCGGTGAGATCGTGATGGAGTTGAACCGCTGCAATGCTGACGGCCACCACGAACACCAGGTCGAAGAACAACTCGAGCGGGCTCGCGGAGCGATGCGGTTCCTTCGGATCGCGCGGTCGCATCGGCACCAGACGGGCAGCGGAGAGATTCACGATCGCAGACTAAGTCATCCGATTCGCGAATGTTGTCTCGATTATGTTGCGAGGGTTGATATTACGGACATTTCAGACAATGTTCGACGCTTGGCCGCGGGGATTGCGGGACCTCACACCCCTTTTGCCGACCGCGCGCCGGGGTTCACGTCATGCCAGGGGTGTGAGGTGCGCAGAAAGGGTGTGAGGTTGCGGGCTATCCGCCCAGACCCGCCCCGATGTCGCCGATCCGAGCTCCCACACTCCGATCGACTTCTTCGGTCGCGACGAAATAGCGACGAAACACCGACCGCATCAATTGAATGACCTCGATGTGTTGCCCGAGAACCACTCGAAGTGACCGGTCACCGCTATAGGTGATTCTCTCGAACTTCTCACCCAGCTTCTTGGAGGAATCGAAATCACCGAACGACCCGACATCGATGACGTATTGCAGGCCGTCGATCATATCTTCGAGATGGTCGATGTATTTGACGCAAGCAGCGTCGCATTGCGCGGCGACACCTTCCGGGATTTCGAGCTGTCCCGCTTCCGCCTGCGCGGACATATTTCGCCAGTACTGCATCGACGCGTACAGCTGGTTCGAGTCGAGCCCCATGCCGTTCCCCTTCGCTATTATCCGACTACAGGCGGCATCGATGATCGAAGGGCCATCGCCGTCCGCCCGACTTCTGAACACGGGTCCCCCAGGGCATCACGAACAACCCGTTTGTCGAGGACGAAGTAGACGACGCCGCCATCGACTTCGTATGCCAACCCGCAACTTTCACTTCCGTCCTGTCCTGATCGAAGGAATCGCTCCCCTCCGAGCGCAGGATCTTTGGTGAACCGTTGAAAACGTTCGTTCTGACGGACGTCTTCGATCGAGGAGGTCAATGACGAGAAGATGCCCAGCAGGTACCACGAGTTCGGCTCCGGATTGTTCCAACTGCAGACCTTCCAGTTCGCTATTTCGGTGATCCCACGTGCACCCGACTCCTTCGAGCCCACATCCAACCCCGCAGCCTCGACGGCACTGTCCGGAATGGTGCAGGGATCCCACGGCTCGTCCGCCACCGGTGTCGCAACCACCGAGCTCGTCGACGACTCTGCAATCGGCGCACCCTCTGTCCCCCCGCCACATCCTGCGACCGACGCCAAAACCCCCACCAGACCTGCCACCCACCACCGCGTCACGCTCACACCGCTCCCCTTCGTCGAACCCACCCACCCCTTGGACGCAGCGAACACCCACCTGGTTCCACCACAACCTCACACCCCTACTGCCAACCGCGCGCCCCTACTCGCCTCGGAGAAGGGCCGCGCGGTCCACAAAAAGGGTGTGAGGTCTCCCGTCGACCGCACACGAACAACACCCCGCCCCACTGAGTGTGGGACGGGGTGTCGATGTGAATCGGAGTCTTACTTTCCGGCCTCCGCGGCGCGCAGGTCCTTGCGCAGAATCTTGCCGGCCGCGGACTTCGGGACGATGTCGATGAACTCGACGCGTCGTACCTTCTTGTGCGGCGACACGCGTTCGGCGACGAAGGCGATGATGCCCTCTTCGTCGATGGTGGCACCCTGCTGGCGGACGACGAATGCCTTGGGGATTTCTTCGCCCTCGTCGTCGAGCACACCGATGACGGCGGCGTCGGCGATCTCCTCGTGTGTCAGCAGCAGAGCCTCGAGCTCGGCCGGGGGCACCTGGTAGCCCTTGTACTTGATCAGTTCCTTGAGGCGGTCGACGATGTAGACGACGCCCTCGGGATCGACGACGGCGATGTCGCCGGTGTGCAGGTAACCGTCGGAGTCGAGGGTTTCGGCGGTGGCGGTGGGGTTGTTGAGGTACCCGACCATCACGTTCGGTCCCTTGACCCACAGCTCACCGGGCTTGCTCAATCCCTCTGCCGGCAGCTCGATCTCCTCGAGCGTGCCCGGGTCGACGAGCTTGTTCTCGGTGTTCGCCAGCGGCTGACCCACCGAGCTGAGCGGCATGTCGTCGCGATCGAACGGGATGGCGTGGCTGACGGGGCTGAGCTCGCTCATGCCGTAGCCCTGACGCACCCGCGTGTTCAGACGCTTCGCGACGGCCTTGCCGAGCTCCTCGTCCAGCGGTGCCGCACCGGAGAAGATGGTGTGCACGCTGGAGAGGTCGTACTGATCGATCATCGGGTGCTTGGCGAGCGCGACGGCCACCGGCGGTGCGATGAACAGGTACGTCAGCTTCTGATCCTGGATGATCCGGAGGAATTCGACGAGGTCGAACTTCGGCATCGTCACCAGGTGTGCACGCAGCTTGAGGGCGATGTTGAGCAGCACCGTCAGGCCGTAGATGTGGAAGAACGGCAGCAGCGCCAGGATCGCGTCGTTGCTGTCGATACCCACGCGCGGTTCCATCTGCGCCACGTTCGCGACGAGGTTGCGGTGGGTGAGGATGACGCCCTTCGGCACACCCGTCGTACCGGATGAGTACGGCAGCACCGCGACGTGTGTCGCTGGATCGAACGAGACCTCGGGGGCAGGTGCGCCCTGGGTGAGCAGGTCGCGCAGGTTCGGGTGGCCCTCTGCGCCGTCGAGCACGATGACGTGATCGGCGTCGAGGCCGACCTTCTCCGCGGCAGCCTTGGCCTGCGGGTACAGCGGGGACACGGTGAACAGGAATTTCGCGCCGGAGCCCGTGAGCTGCTTGGCGATGTCCTCGGCCGTGTACAGCGCGTTGATGGTCGTTGCGGTTCCGCCTGCGCGCAGGATGCCGTGCAGCACCGACGCGAACGCGGGCACGTTCGGCGAGTGGAGTCCGACGACGTCGCCGACTTCGAGTCCACGTGCGGCCAGAGCACCCGCGATGGCGTCGATCTGACCGATCAGCGACTTGTACGTGGTGACGTCACCCGAGGTTCCGTCGATCAGTGCAGGCTTGTCGAGGTCGGACTGGGCGATCGATCCGAACAGGAAGTCGTAGACGCTGAGGTCGGGAATCTCGACATCGGGAAAGGGACTGCGGAAGCTCATGGCTCTCCTTCGAAAAACTGCGGCAACAATGACCGAACCCTACAGTGAAAGCGGTCACAACGGACAGCGACCCTACCGCCGAGTCAGGTAGTGCGGGCGCTAACTTCGCGACGCATACGGTTTGCCTGCCGCGGCCGGCCCGCGAACATGGCCCACCAGGCCTGCGACGGCGAAGATGGTCACCACGTAGGGCAGCATCAGCATGAATTCGCTGGGCACGGGCGAGCCGATGATGCCCAGTACGTTCTGCAGGTTGGACGCGAATCCGAAGAGCAGTGCGGCCAGCGTCGCGCGTACCGGATCCCAGCGGCCGAAGATCACGGCGGCGAGAGCGATGTAGCCGGCGCCGGCTGTCATCTCCTTGCCGAAAGCGCCGACGGAGCCGAGAGTGAAGTACGCACCACCGAGTCCGGCGATGGCACCGGCGAGGCAGACGTTCCAGAACCGGGTGCGTGCGACGTTGATTCCGACGGTGTCGGCGGCTTGGGGATGCTCGCCGACGGCGCGCAGTCGCAGTCCCCACTTGGTGTGGAACAGGCCGAAGAACACGAGCGCGACGGCGATGTACATCAGGTACACGATGAGTGTCTGCCGAAACAGCACCGGTCCGAGAATCGGAATCTGCGAGAGCACCGGAATGTCGATGCGCCCGAACCGTGGTGGCGAGTTGAGCGTCTCGGCGTTCTTGGTCAGCACCACCGAGTACAGGAAGCTGGTCAACCCGACGACCAGCACGTTGAGCACCACACCCACGATGACCTGGTTGACGAAGTAGCGGATGGAGAACACCGCCAGCAACGACGCGGTCAGCGCTCCGGCGAGCAGAGCGGCGAGCAGTGCGACATAGGTCGAACCGGTGATCGACGCGACGACGGCGCTGACGAAAGCACCTGCGAGAAGCTGACCTTCGATGGCGATGTTGATGACGCCGACTCGCTCGGAGATGACGCCGCCCATGGCACCGAAGATCAGTGGCGTGCTCAAAGCGACTGCGCCGATGAGCAATCCGGGCACCGGGATGGTCTCGCCATCCGCTGCCCAGGCGAGGAAACCGAAGACGAACAGCACCGCGAACACTGCCAGCAGCCACAGTGGCGTCGAGCGGTACTGCGAGGCGAGGAACGCCGCGTACGCGGTGATGACAGCGAGCAGCACGACCACGACGAGACCGGTGCCGTACGACGGCACGCCCACTGCCGGCAGTGCGAAGAAGTCGTCCTCCGACGCCAGTGCGAATGTGCTTGTTCCCGAGCCCTTTCGGACCACGAACAGCAGCAGGGCCAGCAGCGTCACGAGTCCGAGGATCGACGGGACCTTCCAGCTCCGGCCGAGTACCGCTTCAGCGGCGGTGTCGGTCGAGGTGGTCACAGTGCACCCACCTTCGCGGTCTCGGCTTTCGCGAGTTTCTCTTCTCCTGGTTTCGGCAATCGGAACACCGCTCGCACGAGCGGCGGTGCGGCGATGAACAGCACGATCACGGACTGCACGACGAGCACGATGTCGATGGGGATGCCCTCTCCTGCCTGCATCGCGAATCCGCCGGCCTTGAACGCGCCGAACAGGATTCCCGCGACGAACACGCCCCACGGTTTCGATCGGCCGAGCAGTGCGACGGTGATGGCGTCGAATCCGATGCCTGCGTCGATGTCGGCGCTGAAGCCGGTGGTGACGGTGCCCAGTACCTGCGACACTCCGGCCAGACCGACGAGCGCACCGGACATGATCATGGCGTACAGGTAGATCCGGTTGACGTTCATACCGGCAACGCGGGACGCGTGCGGGTTCTCGCCGACAGCGCGAAAACGGAATCCGAGGCTCGATCGCTCGAGCAGCCACCACACCGCGATCGTCACGAAGATCACCAGCACGAAACCGAGGTGCAGGCTGTATCGGTCGCCGAAGAGCTTCGGGAACACCGCCGTCGACGCGATGGGCGCGGTCTTGGGGTTGTTCGATCCCGGGGCCTGCAGAGCGCCGGGGGTGCGCAGGAGGTACGCGACGAGGTAGAACGCGATGTAGTTGAGCATGATGGTGACGATCACCTCGTGAGCGCCGGTGCGCGCCTTGAGGAATCCGGCGATGCCGCCCCACACCGCGCCGCCGAGAACACCGGCGAGAACGGCGACCAACAGGTGCAACCCGGCAGGCAGGTTCACGCCGAACCCGACCCAGCCGGCGCACGCCGCGGCGATGAGCATCTGGCCTCGACCACCGATGTTGAACATGCCGACGCGGAAGGCAAGGGCCACACCGAGTCCGGCGACGATCAGCGGGGTGGCGAAGGTCAGCGTCTCCATCAGTGGCCGGATGCCGTTCTCGAATCCGGGTCGACGGAAGTTGTAGACCGAACCCTGGAACAGCGACGAGTACGCCCCGGAAACAGAATCCCAGATCGCCGTCAGCATGTCCGAGGGACGGGAGAAGAAGTACCCGGCCGATTCCTGGACGCCGGAGTTGGTGGCGGCGATGAGCACCGCACCCACGATCAGCGCAAGGAGTACCGCGAGAACCGAGATGATCGCACTGCCGGTGAAGATCTGCCGAAGCACCACATGCGACTTCGACGGTTCCTGGGATTTGGGGGGCTGTTCGGCCTCACTCACCACGTTCACCGCCCATCATCAAGCCGAGTGTTTCGCGGGACGTATCCCCGGGGACGATTCCCACGATTGCTCCTCGATACATGACGGCGATGCGGTCGGCCAGTGCGGCGACCTCGTCCAGTTCGCTCGACACCACGATGACCGGGATCCCCGAATCCCGGGTGGCGACGATGCGCTTGTGTACGAATTCGATGGATCCCACGTCGATTCCGCGAGTGGGCTGCGCTGCGACGAACAGACGCAGGTCTCGGCTCAGCTCTCGCGCGAGCACCACCTTCTGCTGATTGCCACCGGACAGGCGTCCGACGGCGGTGCCGATTCCCGGTGCGCGCACGTCGAATTCGCTGAGCTTCTCCGACGCGAACGTCTCGAGGTACTCGCGCTGCACCGCGCCGCGCCGCACGAACGGCATGCTGTTGGAGCGATCGAGCATCAGGTTCTCCGCGATGGAGAATTCACCCACCAACCCGTCGACGGTCCGATCCTCCGGCACGAAGCCGACGCCTGCGTCAAGCACGTCCTGCACCGTCGACCCGACGAGCGATTTGCCGTCGAGGCTGATCTTGCCGGATACGTTGTCCTGCAACCCGAGTAGGGCTTCGACGAATTCGGTCTGGCCGTTGCCCTGCACGCCGGCGATGGCCAGGATCTCCCCCGCCGCGACTTCGAGGCTGACGTCGTCGACGGTCTTGTTGCCCTGGGCGTCGAACACCGACAGGTTCTCGATGACCAGTGCCGCGTCCCCCGGCGTGGCCGGATCCTTCGAGACGGTCAGCTGCACATCGCGTCCCACCATCAGTGCAGCGAGCTCGGTGTTGCTGGCGGTGGGCTTTGCTTCTCCGACGACCTTGCCGAGCCGGATGACGGTGATCTTGTCGGCTACTTCGCGTACTTCGCGCAGCTTGTGGGTGATGAAGACGATCGTGGTGCCCGACGCCGCGAGTTCCCGCATGATCCGCATCAGATCGTCGGTCTCCTGCGGCGTCAGGACGGCCGTCGGCTCGTCGAACACGAGCACCTTGGCCTCACGAGAGAGTGCCTTGACGATCTCGACCCGCTGCTGCACGCCGACGGGGAGGTCGTCGACGAGAGCATCGGGGTCGAGGTCGAAGCCGAACCTCGCGGATATCTCCCGCACCAGCTTCCGCGCTGCCACGAGGTCGAGTCGTCCACCGAGCGAGGTGGTTTCGTTGCCGAGCACGATGTTCTCGGCAACGGTGAACACCGGAATCAGCATGAAGTGCTGATGCACCATGCCGATCCCGGCAGTCATGGCCTCGCCCGGTCCGGCGAAGTTCTGCTCGACGTCGTCGAGCAGGATCTGGCCCTCCTCGGCGCGATACAGGCCGCTGAGCACGTTCATCAACGTGGACTTGCCCGCACCGTTCTCGCCGAGCAGGCAGTGGATCTCGCCGGATTCGACACTCAGATCGATGTGGTCGTTGGCGATCAACGAGCCGAATCGTTTGGTGATACCGCGAAGTTCGAGCTTCATGAACTACTTGGGTGCCGAGGGAGACTCGACGGTGATGGATCCGTCGATGATGCCGGCCTTGATCGTGTCCAGCTCGCCCTGCAGTGCGGGGTCGACCTCGGACTCGAAATCGTGGAACGGTGCGATACCGACTCCGTCGTTCTCGAGCGTGCCCACGTACGGGGTGTTGTCGAATGCATCGGCACCGGAGTTGGCGACGACCTCGTCGACGCTGGTCTTGAGGCCCTTGGTCACCGAGGTGAGCAGCAGGTCGCCGACCGACGGGTCGGATTCGAAGACGTCGGCGTCGGCGCCGATGAGGGCGACCGGACGCGAGGAGTCCCGAATGGCCTGTGCCGCACTCTGATAGATGGGTCCACCGACCGGGAAGATGACGTCGGCGTTCTGGTCGATCAGACCCTGGGCGGTGTTCTTGGCGACCTCGTTGGCGGTGAATCCGCCGGTGAACGAGCCGTTCTGCGAGGGCACGTCCCAGCCGATGACGCGGACTGCCTCGCCCTTCTGCTCGTTGAAGTAGTTCACGCCGTCGGCGAAACCGTCCATGAAGATGGTGACGGTCGGCAGCTGGGAGCCACCGAACGTACCGACCACTCCGGTTGTGCTGTAGCTGGCGGCCGCGTAGCCGGCGAGGAATGCGGACTGCGACGCGTCGTAGGTCAGCGGCTTGACGTTCGGCAGATCGATGGTGGAGTCGTCGATGATCGCGAAGTCGATGTCGGAGTTGGCCTCGGCGGCGACCTTGGTGGCGTCGGCCAGATCGAATCCGACGGTGACGATGAGGTTGCAGCCCTGATCGACGAGGTTGTTGATGTTGGGGCCGTAGTCGGTGGGCGACGCGGACTCGACGGTGCGCGGCTCGACGCCGAGCTCCTCGGAGGCTTCGGTCAGGCCCTCGAACCCGAGCTGGTTGAACGACTTGTCGTCGAATCCGCCACTGTCGGAGACCATGCAGGGCAGGAAGTCACTCGATGCGCTTCCGCCCGATCCTTCGTCTTCGGGGGCAGATCCACAGCCTGCGATCAGGGCGATGGCACCGAGCGACGCAACGCCGCCGAGTGCTGCCTTCCGCGTACTCGTGCGGGTAACGAATGACAAGATGTCCTCCAATTTAGGTGTACTTCGTCTGGGTCGGGACGCTACTCGCGCGGGCGAGGGTGCGCAGGATTTCACTCAGGTGTCTTGTCGGGCACGGCCTTCTCGGAAGAGAGATCGTCGGGCAAGCTGCCGCCTTCACGGAGTATTCGTGCTTCGTCCTCACGCACCATCACTGCCGGCCCCGCTGCCACCACCGAGGGGTTCGGCGGAGTACCGGGCTTGAACACGTTGAAGAATACGTTGAGTACCACCGCGACGATGCTGGCGGCACTGATTCCGGAGTGGAAGATCGTGACGAACCAGTCCGGGAACTCGTCCCAGAAGTCGCTCGCGACAACAGGTATGAGACCGAACGCCAAGGTCACCGCCACGATGACCACGTTGGAGTTGTTGTCGTAGTTCACCTTGCCGAGGGTGCGGATACCGCTGGCGGCGACGGTTCCGAACAGCGCTATGCCGGCACCGCCGAGCACGGGCAACGGGACGACCCCGACGACGGCCGCGAGAATCGGCGAAAGGCCCAGCAGCGCAAGCACGCCACCGCCCATCGCGACGACGAAGCGGCTCTTGATGCCGGTCATCGCGACCAGGCCGACGTTCTGTGCGAAGGCCGTGGCCGGGAAGGTGTTGAAGATCGGGGCGACGGCAGAGGAGACCATGTCGGCGCGCAGGCCGTCGCCGACGCGTCCGTGGTGGCCGTCCCGACACCCTTCGCCTTCGGCTCGCCGATCTTCGCAATCGGCGCGATCGTGTCGATGACCATCGTCATCCTGGTGATCATGGTCGAGACCACCGCCGACATCCTCGCCGTCGGCGAAGTGGTCGGAACCGACGTCGACTCCAAGCGCGTCGGCGACGGCCTGCGCGCCGACATGGTCTCCTCTGCCGTCGCCCCGATCTTCAACACCTTCCCGGCCACGGCCTTCGCACAGAACGTCGGCCTG
>NZ_NOZF01000024.1:0-12172 GCF_002258565.1 Rhodococcus sp. 05-2254-6 | reverse complement strand
GGCTGAACACGTCGGACACGCTCTTGGTGGATTCGACCTCGCCGAGAGACGCGCCCGCGGTCACGGTGTCGCCGATCGAGGGAAGCTGAACGAACACCACGTCGCCCAACTGCGCCTGCGCGAAATCGGTGATACCGATTCGCACCGTTGCAGGCCCCGTCCGCTGCACCCACTCGTGCTCGGGGGTGTAGTACAGATCAGCTGGTGTGTCGATGTCGCTCAACGCGGCATTCCCTTCGATCGTGGCCCGGGGCGAGCGGGCGGTCAGTTACCGGGCTGAGCGTATTGACGCGGGCGCGGATCCCGCAAGGCGGACACCGTGACCTGGTCCGACTGCGCGATGTTCGACGTCGCACCGTTGCGAGTCACCGTGTCGACGACCCCGCCGGGAATGTTCAGTGCCGACGCGAGAGTCGGCGAATCCCCGATGGCAGTGAAGGTGTACGGGGCACGCAGTTCTCTACCGTCGACCACGATCCGACCCGCGGAACCGGCGATCCACGAATCGACGCCGATGCGCACGGGATTTCCGCCGCCCTCGAGCTGGAGCGCTTCGGCACCTGCTGCGCGCAACTCCTGCATGGCGTCGAGCAGCACCTCCGATCCCACGCCCGAGTTCGGGTCCTCGATCACCAGTGTCACCCCCGGCCCCTGTGCCGCGACGGTGCCGACTTGAATCGACAACGCGGACAATCGTTCCTGCGCTTCCGCCACCGCCGCCTCCGATCCCGATCCGGACTGACGCAGCGTCGCCAGAGTGGCCTGCAGGGTGCTGATCTCGTCCCGGATCGACGCCTCGCGTCGGGTCAGGGTGTCCAGCACGACCAGCAGGTCCTCGGGCCGAGAGTTCTCCAGGCCATCAGCGGTGCTCGTCTCTCGTACCTGCGTGGCCAGGCCGATTCCCAGGACGCACAACAGCGCGAGCGCGAGAACACCGAATGCCGCTCCGCGCCTTCGTCCCTCTGCACCAGTACGTCGCGCGCGCCATCCGTGCCGACCGCCGCCTGCCGTCATGATCTAGGCACCGAACAGACGCCTGCGCAGGGCGGCGGCGTTGCCGAAGATGCGGATGCCGAGGACGACGACGATTGCCGTGGACAGCTGAGTTCCCACTCCGAGCTGATCGCCGAGCCACACGATCAGAGCCGCGACGAGGACGTTGAAGACGAACGAGATCACGAACACCTTGGCGTCGAAGATGCCGTCGAGGAAAGCCCGTACACCGCCGAACACCGCGTCGATCGCCGCGACGACGGCAATCGGCAGATAGGGAGCAACCACGGCGGGAACCTGCGGGCCTGCAACCGTCCCGATGACGACGCCGACGATCAGTGCGGCGATCGCGGCAACAGCGTAGACCCCGTGGGTGGGGGTGATCGGCGAATCGGACGGTTCGTGCACGTCGGACTCCGCCGGGTGGGCACTCGGTGGATCGTGCTCCGTCATCGTCGGCCTACCTCCTCTGCCACGAACGACTCTCTCACAGCGGCGGGACCGAGTTCGAGATCGGTTGCCGGGCGTACCGTGAATCCGACGTCGTACAACTGCGCCACCGTACTCATTCGCAGATAGGCGTCGCTGACGACGAACTGGACCTGGATGCGTTGGGGCGGCCCTATCGCCTCGATGGCGTAGGGCGAGTCGATCGGGCGATTGTCCAGCAGCATTGCCCCGCCTGCCTGCCGGATGGTCACGTTGGGTCCGACGCGAATACCGTCCACCGACACCGCCTCGGCCCCGCTCGCCCACAACGAATTGACTATTGCAGCGATGTCTCGATCCAGCACGGCTGCGCCCGAACCTCCACGAATCGACCGATCCGACGCGGCGTCCTCGGCCACCGGCTCGGTGACGACGACAGAGAGCCCAGGGCCGGTCACCGAATCGATGCCGGCGGCGGATTCGACAGCACTCAACCGGTCCAGCAGGGCACTTCCCGTGACATCGGACTGCAGAGCTCTGTCACGCTCCGAGGACACCTGCTCGACCAGTGCCTGTTGTGTCGCTTCCAATTCGGCGCTGCGATCCTGCGCGGCGCGCACAGCAGCCGACGCATCGGAGCCCGCACGGTCCACATCGGCACTGCCGGAAGCCAGCTGCGAGAACGCGATACCGAAAATCACCCCGATGACGACGGCACCGGCCAACAACCAGAGCGCCGCAGGTACTCGCGGCTTGCGGGTGTGCTGCGCCGTACGTTCGGCAGCCGCCGCGCCGTACCCCGGGTCCAGATGGTCGGTCAACAAGGACGTCAGCAACGACGGAACGGGATTCCTCTTGACCTGCTTTTCCGGTCGTTCCGCAGGCTCCACTCCTGACCGTCCCGGTCGTTCCGCAGGCTCCACCGTCAGGTGCCGGCCACTGTCGGATCGACTGCCCTGGCGACAGCGATCGCCTTGCCGAGGTACAGCAGACCGGTCCAGATGTACAACGCGGTGCCCCAGATCAGCAACGCGTATCCGAGCGGTCCTGCGGCATCGGCCACCGAATTGCTGCCGGCAGAGACCAGGAGGACCGGCAGCGCGATCATCACCACGAAGGTCGCGGCCTTACCGAGATAGATGACGTCCGGAGGCGGGAGGGATCTGCGGCGATAGACGAACATCGTCAATCCGAGTACGGCATCGCGACCGATGAGTATCGCGGCAACCCACCACGGAATGATGCCGCGCAGCACGAACGCCACCAGGGTGCTGACCACGTAGAGCCGATCGACCAACGGATCGAGAACTGCACCCAGCTTCGATGCCTGACCGAGCATGCGAGCCAGTTTGCCGTCGAGCCAATCGGTTCCACCGCTGACCAGCAGGAGCACCAGCGCCCACCCGTCGGCCTCGGGGCCGAGCATGAGGTAGAGAAACAGCGGAACACCCAACAGCCGGATTGCGCTGAGAAGGTTGGGAACGGTCGCGATGCGATCCGATACCTCGAGCTCACGGTCGTTCGTCATCGGCGATCACCTCCTTCTCGTGCTGCTCGTCGCGGCCTGACCGCTCGGGCTTGCGGCCACGTTAGCGCCACGCGAACACCGGCTGCTCGAAGTCCGCGACTCGGGTGTGTCGACCATGCAGTGCCACTTCACGGAACTGATGGACGATCGCGCCGGTCGGAGCATGGATGGCACCCGTTCGGTACGGCCACCGAATGACCGGACGCGTCGATTCGGGTATCGACACGAATTGGGCGTCGACGTCGAGTTCGTCGACTGTCACCTCGAACACTTCGGCCACCTCGTCCTCGCTGGGCAGCAACGTGGACGAGTAGTCGCCGACCCACACCACGAACGGAGTGATGACGTATCCGGATCGGGTGACGTAGTCGTCCAACCTACCGAGCACGTCGGTCTCGTCGGCACGAATTCCCAACTCCTCGGCCAATTCCCGCAGACAGGCCTGCATCCGAGACTCGCCCGGGTCCACACCTCCGCCGGGCAACGCGTATTGGCCCGGATGTGCGCGCAACCGATCCGGCCTCCTCGTCAGCAGCATGCGCCTGTCCCCCGGCGGTCCACCGACCGCAACGGCAACGGCGGCGGCGCGGAGTCCGTCCGTTTCGGCGGTGCGGTGGGAGAAGCGGGCGAGTTCGCGCGCGACGGAGGCACGATCGAGCAGGTCCTCGTTCGGCCTGTCGGAATTGTCGACGGTCACAGCACGAACCCTAGAGGCCGGGCAGGATCAGCGGGTGTCGGCAGGACGGGCAGCAGGGGGAAGCATCTCGTCCGGCGATGCCGGCCAGCCGAGTGGCTCGTCGGCCAGAGCGGTCAACTGTTCCACCTGCGTTCGGCACCAGGGTGATACGTCGATGGTGCCGCCCCGCACCCCCGCGGAGAACTCACGCCACGACACCCATCGAGTCTCCTCCACCTCGTCCGGATCGGGATCGAGTGTCGCGTGCTCGTCGACTCTCACGCGGTACACCGGGCATATCTCGTTCTCCACGATTCCGTTGTCCATGACGGCCCGGTACCGGAAGTGCGGCAGTACCAACTCGGCGGATTCCGCATGCAGGCCCAATTCTTCGCCGATTCGGCGCAGTACGGCGTCGTCGAGTTTCTCACCGGGTGCCGGGTGGCCACAGCACGTGTTGGTCAGCACCCCTGGCCACGTCGTCTTGCTCGACGCTCTGCGTGTGAGAAGAACTGCGCCGTCCGATCTCACCACGTAGCTGGAAAATGCCAGGTGCAGTTGCGTGTCCAGCGTGTGGACGGTGGTCTTGTCGTGCGTGCCGACGGCGCGGCCTTCGTCGTCCAGCAGCACCACGTGCTGCGCTCGGGATCGATCCATCGTTCCATCGTCCCACGGCCTGCGCGGCGGTCTACTGTCGAACCATGGGACGTGACGAGAACACCGACAACGAGAACCCGACAGACGCCGAGAAGGCATCGGACACGCCGAAGGGCGGCCGACCAGGACCCGTGGACGGCGGCGGCGGAGGCGGAATGGCGACGCGGGAGAACGCGCCCGAGATCGCCGACGACTCTGTCTGAGATTCGCCACACCACCGCTGTTTGAGAAACGGAGTTTGCGTCAATACCTCCGACGTTCTCGCGCTGCGCGGGCACACGAACCTCCACGACCGGAAGGACCTCGATGAGCATCAACGACGACGACATCACCACCACGGGCGGAGCCGCAGGCGAAGGACCCGCCGACGGCGGATCGAACCCCGGTGGCCATGACGGCGGAGCAGACGGCCCCGCCGGAGCCGGTGAAGGACCCGCCGACGGCGGATCCAACCCCGACGGTCACGACGGCGGAGCAGACGGCCCCGCCGGAGCGGGCGAGGGCCCGGCCGACGGTGGATCGAACCCCAACGGACACGACGGCGGTGCGGACGGTACCGCTTGAGCACTGAGTCGAGCGGCGAGCGCGGATCGGATCATCGGTCCGCGCTTCGTCGTCTCACCGGTACCGACTTCAGGACGTTCGCGGACCGGTTCTGGGGTACAGCTCCCAAACTGACCCGATCCGCCGAGCTGTCGGACTCGTTCGACGATCTGATGACACTCGACGCGGTCGACGAGCTGATCTCCGAACGCGGAGTACGCACTCCCTTCGTGCGGATGGCCAAAGACGGTCGATTGCTGGACAAGTCGCAGTTCACGTCGTCCGGCGGGTTCGGTGCCGAGGTAACGGACCAGGTCGACTCCGCAGCGGTGCTGGCAGCCTTCGCGGCCGGAAACACGCTGGTACTTCAGGGCCTGCATCGGCTGTGGCCGCCGCTGATTCGTTTCGTCGGTGATCTCGTTCGCGAGCTGGGCCACCCCGTGCAGGTGAACTCGTATGTGACACCGGCTGCATCGCAAGGCTTTTCACCGCACTACGACGTACACGATGTGTTCGTCGTGCAGATCGCGGGCACCAAGCGGTGGAGCATTCACTCCCCGGTGCACGTGCATCCGCTGAACAATCAACCGTGGTCGGACCGACGGTCGGCCGTCGAAGACCACGCATCGAACACTCCCGAACTGGACGTTGTCCTCGAGCCCGGCGATGTGCTCTACCTGCCGCGCGGGTGGATCCACTCGGCGCAAGCGCTCGGTGACACAACCGTGCACCTGACCATCGGCGTGGCGTCGTACAACGACTACGACCTCGCCCACCACGTGCTGAAGTCGCTGGGCGACGTCGAGAGTCTGCGCGCTCCCCTTCCCGCCGGCCTCGACCACTCCGACCCGGAGTCCATCGCTGCGCATGTACACCGAGTCGTGGACGCCATGCGCGCCGCGCTCGACGAGATCGACCGAGACCCCGACGCGATACGTCGACTGGCCGAACGCGTCGCTGATCGTCACGACGAGCTCGTCCGACCGGAACCGGTGCGCCCACTGGCAAGCGTCGCTGCAATGGGATCGTTGCGGGGCGAGGATTCGATCCGACTACGGCCCGGCGTGTTCGCGCGTGTCGTGCGATCGGCCCACGCAGTGTCCGTGGTCGTGCGCGCCAAGACCGTGACGATGCCGCCCCAGTGCGCAGACGCTCTCGACCTGCTGAACCAGGGCGCACCGTGCCGCCTCGATGCCCTGCCCGGACTCGACACCGACGACGCGTTGGTGGTTGCGCGCAGACTGATCCGCGAGGGCATCGCCGTGCCGGCCGAACGATAGCCGTCAGGTGATGGTGATTCCACCGTCGACCGCGATGGTCTGACCCGTCACGTATCCCCCGGCGTCCGAGGCGAGCCAGATCGCGGTTGCAGCCAGTTCTTCGGCATCGCCCTTGCGTCCGAGAATCATTCGCGGAGCCATCGAGTCGAGGTATCCCGGCTGGTACGAGTCCGTCATCTCGCTCTGGAAGAAACCTGGCGCAATAGCGTTGACTCTGATGCCTTTTCGCGCGCCCCACTGCTGCGCCAGATCGCGGGTGAGGCCGATGATCGCTGCCTTGCTCGCGCTGTAGGCCGCCTGCGGAAGGCCTGCGGTGGTCAGCCCCAGAATGCTGGAGATGTTCACGATCGAACTGCCGGGCGCCATCACCCGTCCGCAGGCCTGCGCTGCCCAGTACGACCCGTTCAAGTTGATGTCGATCACCGAGCGGAACTGCTCGGGTGTCTCACGGGTTGCGGGGTAGGCCGTGCCTACCCCGGCATTGTTGATGAGAATGTCGACCTTTCCGAACTCCTTCACCGCGGCCTCGACCATCGCGGTGCACTGGTCCGGGTCGACCACGTCGGTGGCGACCGTGATCGAACGCCCTCCGACGCTGTCGATCAACTCTGCGGTCTGCGCCAACTTGTCCACTCGTCGTGCGGCGAGCACCACGTCAGCTCCCGCCTCGGCGGCTGCCTTGGCGAATGCCACGCCCAGTCCGGAGGAGGCACCGGTGACGATGACGACGCGTCCGTCCAGGCGAAATTTGTCCAAGATCGACATGTTCGATGAATCTCCTTGTTTTCGACTCAGAACCAAGCGGGTGACATATCGAGGGTGGTGCGGTCCAGTCTCGCCAACAGATCGAGCTGAACGTCCACCTTCGGCAATTCGTAGACGTAGAAGTATTTCGCTGCAGAACGCTTTCCGTCGTAGAAGTCTCCGGACTTCGTGCCGACCGCCAGCAACTGCTCGAGCCACATCCAGGCGATGACGGTGTGCCCCATCGCTTCGAGGTAGGCCGTGGAGTTCGCCAGCGCCACGGCGGCGTCGCCGGTACCCCACACTGCCGCGGTGACCTCGACGATTCTGTCCAAGCGTGCGTGCAGTTCGGCGGCGTACCGAGCAGCGTCACCGCCTGCTGATTCGGCCCGCGCCACCGTCTCCGCGATGTGTTCGGCCAGCAGAGCCAATCCCGCGCCGCCCTGCATGATCACCTTGCGCCCGAGCAGATCCAATCCCTGAATACCGTGTGTGCCTTCGTGAATCGGGTTGAGGCGATTGTCGCGGTAGTGCTGCTCGACGTCGTAGTCGCGGGTGTATCCGTAGCCGCCGTGCACCTGAATGGCCAGGCTGTTGGCTTCGAGGCACCACTGAGACGGCCAGCTCTTGGCGATGGGCGTCAGTACGTCGAGCAACAGTGTCGATCGTGCTGCTTCGGCATCGTCGGATGCCGAATCCTGATGGTCGACCAGACGCGAACAATAGAGTCCGAGGGCCAGCGCGCCTTCGACGTACGACTTCTGCGCCAACAACATTCGACGAACGTCGGCGTGTTCGATGAGCGCGACAGGGGGTGCTGCCGGATCTTTCGCACCGAGCGGTCGTCCCTGAGTACGCGTCTTCGCGTACTCGACCGACTTCAGGTAACCGACGTACCCGAGCGCGATGGCCAGGAATCCGACACCGATACGGGCCTCGTTCATCATGTGGAACATGTACGACAAACCACGGTTCTCCTCGGCGACGAGGTAGCCGACAGCTCCGGATTGCCCACCGGGAGAGTGGGTTCCGTCGCCGAACGCCAGCAGGGTATTGGTGGTACCGCGGTTGCCCATCTTGTGATTGAGTCCGGTCAACACGATGTCGTTGCGTTCGCCCGTACCGCCGTCGCCGTTCGGGAGGAATTTGGGAACGATGAACAGGGAGATTCCCTTGACTCCTGGCGGTCCTCCCGGGGTCTTGGCGAGCACCAGGTGGACGATGTTCTCGGTGAGTTCGTGATCTCCACCCGAAATCCACATCTTGGTACCGGTGATGCGGAAGCTACCGTCGTCCTGCGGCACTGCCTTCGTCGTGATGTCCGCCAGTGACGATCCGGCCTGCGGTTCCGACAGACACATGGTTCCGAACCAGCGCCCGTCCAGCATCGGCCGGACGTAATCACGGACTTGATCCGGCGTGCCGTACGTCGCGATCAGGTTGGCGTTGGCCATGGTGAGGAACGGGTACGAGGAGGTCCCGGCGTTGGCGGCCTGGAAGAACGCCATCGCTGCCCGAGAGACGGTCGCAGGCAGTTGCATCCCGCCTATCGACTCGTCGAACTGCCCGGCGATCAGACCCGCGGACGCATAGACATCGAGCGCTTCCTTGACTTCGGGTATCAGCTCGACCGAACCGTCCGCATTCATCGTCGGCTCCTGCGCGTCCGCCTTCTTGTTGTGCGGCGCGAAGTGCTTGCGGGCGATGTCCGCACTGAGGTCGAGGACCGCGTCGAAGGTCTCCTTCGAGTGCTCCGCGAAGCGCGGTCGAGCTGTCAGTGCCGCCACGTCCAGCCATTCGTACAGCAGAAAATCCAGGTCGCGTCGCGAGAGGACGTCCGACATTCACTTCTCCGATCGCGAGGGGTGACAGGTGCGCGACGGTGACGAGCACTGTGACGCACATGACTGTGGTTTCACCATACAAGTCTCGATCTCCCGCTTTCACCGAGTACCCACGGGAGCTGCCACCCCCCATGAGAGTCCGCGATCCGGGCCCCAAAAGTGCAGTGAGCCAGACTTTTACGACTTATCGGACTATGAGGAGCGTCACGATTGGCGAGATGCCCGACGGCATATACTTACCTTTGATAACGATATTGAGCGACAATCGCGAGGTCCCCGAACGATCGGCGGGCTTCGTCGGAGGGAGTCGAGCATGCCGCACACACTGGACGTCGACAGCCGACAGGATCGACAGAGCAGGCAACGCAGTCGGTTCCAGGAGCTGCACGAGACCGTCCGGGAGTTTCGAGCCGCGGAACCGGACAGCGCCGTGGCCGATGCCGCCCAGGAGTTGTCGCCCAACCTGGCCCGAGTGGTTGCCGAGATCATGACGCGTTACTCCGATCGGCCGGCCCTCGGCCGCCGAGCTCGAGAGATCATGAAGATCGACGACGTCGACACGTTTCACCTTCTCCCCCGGTTCGACACCATCACCTACGGCCGAGCCTGGAGCGATGCCGGCGCACTGGCCTCGGCGCTGACGCACGACGCATTCGGTATCGCGCGAGGAGACTTCTTCGCAACCCTGGGATTCGCGAGCGCCGACTATGTCGTCGCGGAACTGGCCACGATCCGACTCGGTGCGATTGCCGTTCCGTTGCAAGCCGGTGCCACTGCAGGCCAGCTCTCGGCCATCGCCGACGAGGTCGAACCCGTCGTTCTCGCAGCAGATGTCGACAACTTGTCCGTTGCGGTCCAGGTTGCCACGCATTGTCGGTCCATTCGGCGAATCGTCGTCCTCGACTACGACGCTGCGATAGACGCACACGCACGGACCATGAAGTCCGCGCTGGTCGATGCCGAGCAGGTGGGAGTCTTCGTCCGGCCGCTCACCGACCTGGTTCGCGACGGCGCGCAACTGCCGGAAATCCCGCTCCCCGACGACGAGGATCCCGACCGACTCGCGACGCTGATCTACACCTCCGGCAGCACCGGAACGCCCAAGGGAGCGATGCACACCGAACGAATCGTGTGCGGAGCCTGGACCGGTGCCTGGCACCACACCGGAGCTTCCTCCGAATCCACGGACCAGCCGGCTTTCCCTGTCATCACTGTCGACTATCTCCCGATGAGTCACCTGGCCGGGCGTGGTCTTGTCTTCTCGACGCTGGCGGCCGGCGGCACCGTCCACTTCGCAGCGGCGAGCGACCTGTCCACCCTGTTCGAGGATTTCGCGCTCGCTCGGCCCACGATGGCCCTGTTGATCCCGCGGGTGTGCGAGATGATTCGGCACAACGTCCTCGCCGAGATCGACCGAGAGGTCGAACGCTCTGCAGGTGGCGATGCCGACAGGACGCGTCGAGAGATTTTGGAGCGCAACAGGATCGAGCAATTCGGTGGACGTGTCCTGGCAGCGATGGTCGGCACCGCACCGATTGCTCCCGAGGTCAAGGACTTCGTCACGGAGCTGCTCGATATCGAGGTCCGCGACAACTACGGCTCCACCGAAGCCGGGATGGTGTTGCACGACGGCGTCGTGCAACGTCCACCGGTGATCGAATACAAGCTCGACGATGTGCCCGAACTCGGTTACTTCTCCACCGACACACCGCATCCGCGCGGTGAGCTCCTGCTCAAGACGGCGTCCATCATTCCCGGTTATTACAAGCGTCCGGACGTCACGGCCGACGTCTTCGACTCCGGGGGCTTCTATCGCACCGGTGACGTCGTCGCCGAGATCGAGCCGGACCGACTCGCCTACGTCGACCGACGCAAGAACGTTCTGAAACTGGCTCAGGGCGAGTTCGTCGCACTGGCGCGCCTCGAATCCCTGTTCGGTACCAGTGAGCTGGTCGATCAGATATTTCTCTACGGCAACGGCCAACGGGCGTATCTGTTGGCGGTCGTCGTTCCGGCCCAACCGGATACCACCGCGGGTTCGGTCATCGAATCGCTGCAACGGATCGCACGCACGGAAGCGCTGAACTCGTACGAGATTCCGCGTGAGGTCATCATCGAACACGAGCCGTTCACACAGGAGAACGGACTGCTGTCCGGTGCGGGCAAGCAACTGCGTCCCAAACTCGCCGAACGTTACCGAGACGAACTCGAGCGTCGCTACGCAGAACTCGAATCGGGTCAGAACGACCGGCTGCGCGAGCTCAGGCGCAGTGGTGCCGATGCCCCGGTCCTGGCCACGGTCGGCGATGCCGCCCAAGCCCTGCTGGGATGCGCTGGGTCCGATGTTCGCCCCGATGCCCACTTCAGCGACCTGGGCGGAGATTCGTTGTCGGCGTTGACGTTCTCGACGCTGCTCCGTGAGATCTACGACGTCGATGTTCCGGTCGGTGTGATCACTGGGCCCGCCATGGACCTGGCAGCGCTGGCCGAGTACATCACCTCGGCCCGCGACACCGATTCCGACACGGCCACTTTCGAATCGATCCACGGCCGCGGCGCAACCATCGCCGAGGCGTCCGACCTGCGACTGTCGGCATTTCTGGACGACACCCTCCTCGACGCAGCGCACCACATCCCGGGCCCGCGGGACCAGACCAGCACAGTGCTGCTGACCGGGGCCAACGGATACCTCGGTCGCTTCCTCTGCCTGGAATGGTTGGAGCGCATGGCCGAGGTCGGCGGAAAGGTGATCTGTCTGGTGCGCGGACGCTCCGATACCGACGCGCGAGCTCGACTCGATGCGGCCTTCGACAGCGGCGACGCAGACCTGTCGGAACGCTATCGAACCTTGGCCGACGCTGCGCTCGAGGTCGTGGCAGGCGATCTCGGGACACCTCGGTTCGGCGTGGACCCTGACGCGTTCGAGGCGCTGGCCCAACGGGTGGATCGCATCGTGCACCCTGCAGCGCTGGTCAACCACGCACTGCCGTACGAGCACCTCTTCGGCCCCAACGTCGTCGGCACCGCCGAGGTGATTCGGCTGGCGCTCACCGACCACGTCAAGCCGGTGACCTACCTGTCGACGGTGGCCGTCGCAGCGGGCGTCGAGAATTTCCGGGAGAACGGCGACATCCGTGTGGACAGCCCGTCGCGAGCTGTGGACGATTCCTACGCCAACGGCTACGGAAACTCCAAGTGGGCCGGTGAAGTGCTGTTGCGCAACGCGTTCGACGAGTTCGGCCTGCCGGTGTCGGTGGCGTAGAACGTGTGAGGAGCCAGGCCGGTTGCGACGACCGAGAGGATCAGACGCGTGAACACGTCCGGCACGTTGAGCTGACCGGTCCATCTGCTGTGCGCCAGGATCATGTCCGAGCGAAAGACCGACACCGGCAGGCCGAACTCGTCGAACGCGTTGCGCAACAGCACTTCACCGGCCCACTTGGAGTTTCCGTAGCCGTTGGCGTAGGAATCGTCCACA
>NZ_NOZF01000177.1:0-12418 GCF_002258565.1 Rhodococcus sp. 05-2254-6 | reverse complement strand
AGTTCGGCACCGACCTGCTCGACGGCCTGGTCGAAGGTGATGTTCTCGTCGTGGTCGCCCAGTTCCGCTTTGGACGCGGGGGTGAAGATCGCCTCGCTGAGCTTGCTGGATTCCACGAGCCCCGGCGGAAGTTCGACGCCGCACACCTTTCCCGTCGCGTTGTAATCCGCCAGCCCGGAACCGGTGAGGTACCCGCGCGCGACGCATTCGATCGGAACCATGTTCAGCTTCTTCACCACCAGGGCGCGGCCGACCAATTCGGCGGGGATGCGTTCGTCGAGCGGATCGCCTGCCAGATGGTTGACGCCGCCGAGCTCCTCGAAGAAGAACACGCTCATCGCCGTCAACACGCGTCCCTTGTCCGGGATCGGGGTGTCGAGAATGTGGTCGTAGGCCGAGATTCGGTCGCTCGCGACGAGCAACAGATGCGCGTCGTCGATCGTGTACAGATCGCGGACCTTGCCGCCGGCCAGATGCTCGTAGCTACTCAGTGATGGTCGCACGGTGTTCAACACTATCTGGGCCGGTGGCGGCGGGGCGGTCGGCAGGCATCAGACTGGTAGCCGTGGCAACGAACAACTCGACATCGGAAGTCGGATTCCGCTCCGAACGCGGGCCGATACTGATTGCGTTGATGCTCAGCACGTCGCTGGTAGCCCTGGACGCGACCATCATCGCCACGGCGGTGCTGTCCATCGTCGACGACCTGGGCGGCTTCACGCAGTTTCCGTGGCTGTTCTCCATCTATCTTCTGGCACAGGCAGTATCGGTGCCGCTGTACGGAAAACTGGCCGACCTGTTCGGCCGCAAGAAGATCATGCTGTTCGGCATCGCGGTGTTTCTGCTCGGCTCGATACTCTGCGGCCTGGCCTGGAGCATGCCCGCCCTGATCGCCTTCCGAGCAGTTCAGGGTCTCGGCGCGGGTGCCGTGCAGCCCATGGGCATCACCATCGCCGGCGATATCTACACGCTGGCCGAGCGCGCCAAGGTGCAGGGCTACCTGGCCAGCGTATGGGCGATGTCCTCGGTGCTCGGGCCCGCGCTCGGCGGAATTTTCTCCGAATACCTGTCGTGGCGCTGGATCTTCTTCGTCAACATTCCGTTGTGCGCGCTGGCCGCGGGGATGCTGTGGCGCAAGTTCGACGAGGGAGCCGTGGAACGCACCAGGCCCAAGATCGACTACCTCGGTGCCGTGCTGCTGACGGTGGGCGCAGCCCTGGTGCTGCTGGGACTGCTCGAGGGCGGACAGTCCTGGGCATGGAACTCCCCCGTCAGCATCGCCATCTTCGCCGCCGGAGTCTCCTTGCTCGCCGCTTTCGCAGTGGTTCAGACCAGGGTCGAGGAGCCGATCCTGCCACTGTGGGTGTTCACCCGTCGTGTCCTGGTGGTCAGCAGTTTCATCTCGCTGCTCGTCGGTGCGTTGATCCTCGGCCTGACGTCCTACGTTCCGACGTTCGTGCAGGGCGTGCTCGGCACCGGCGCGATCGTCGCCGGCTTCGCGCTGTCGACCCTCACGCTCGGCTGGCCCATCGCGGCATCACTCTCCGGGCGGGTGTACCTCCGGTTCGGTTTCCGCACCACAGCACTGATCGGTGCCTCCATCGCGGTCGTCGGAGCGGCATTCGCCACCGGCCTCGGTGCCGGTTCACAGGTGTGGCAGGTGGGTGCGGTGTGCTTCGTCATAGGCCTCGGTATGGGCCTGATCGCCAGCCCCACCCTCATCGCCGCCCAGTCGAGCGTCGAATGGTCCGAGCGCGGCGTCGCCACCTCGACCAACATGTTCGCCCGCTCCATCGGCAGTGCAGTCGGGGTCGCGGTGTTCGGTGCCATCGTCAACTCACGCATCTCCGACGATCCGAGCCCCGAACAACTGTCCGACGCCATCCATCCGGTCTTTCTGGGTGTCCTGGCGGCGGCAGCGGTGATGGCCGTCGCGGCACTGTTCATGCCCAAACGTGCGAAGGAACCGACCCGATAGCTCTCAACTCACCTGACGCGGAAACCAGTGCACCGGAGACGTCACGGACACCTCGACGGCGGTACCGGGGGCAAATCGGTCGGCGGTTCGGGCGATGGCCCGAAGCCGCAGCCCGGTGTCGTAGTGCCGCAGAGTGACCGAGGATTCGGGGCCGGTGAAGAACTCGTGTTCGACGAAAAATGCGCCGTCCTTGCGTTCCGAGACCACCAATTGCTCGGGCCTGAGCAACGCCTGCCCGTTTCCCGTTGCTCGGGTGGTGGACTCGAGACGGCCGAGGACGGTGTCGACGTGGCCACCCCGCGCTACGGCGTCGACGAAGTAGGCGTCGCCCACGAACCGCGCGACGGCGGGTGTGGCGGGCCGCTCGTAGACCTCCCGCGGTGTGTCGATCTGGGCGCAGCGACCACCCAGCAGCACGGCCACCCGATCGGCTGTTCCGAGTGCCTCGGCCCGGTCGTGGGTGACGAGGATCGACGCGGTCTTGCTGGACTGCAACAACTCTCGAACGTCCTGTCGAATGGAGGTACGCAGCCCCGCGTCGAGCGCGGCGAACGGCTCGTCCATCAACACCACCGACGGAGCCGGTGCCAGCGCACGCGCCAACGCGATGCGCTGCTGCTGACCGCCCGAGAGTTCGCTGGGCTTCACCCCACCGGAATCGGGTAGTCCGACGAGTTCGAGCATCTCGTCGACGCGTCGTGCGCGCTCGTCGCGACCGGACAGGTAGGGCCGCAGAAACCCTGCACGCAAACCGAATTCGATGTTCCTTCGTACCGTCAGGTGTGGAAACAGTCCACCTTCCTGTGGCATCAGGCCTATGCCCCGCTTCTCCGGTGGCACCTGAATCTGCCCCGCCACCGAGATGTCCCGTCCGTCGGAGGTGATCCGGCCCGCGTCGATGCGGTGCAGTCCCGCGATCGATCGCAACAGGGTCGTCTTGCCGCAGCCGGAAGGGCCGAGGACGGCAAGCATTTCGCCGTCACCGAGGTCGAGATCGATACCGTGCAGCACCGCCGTACTGCCGTACGAGGCGACGAGACCGGAAATCACCATGCTCATGGCAGTGCTACTCGCTTCCGCGTCGTGCGTCCCAACGCTCGTGTCAGAACGACCGTCGGGACCACCGAGATCAGGATCAGGGCCAGGGCGTAGGGAGCAGCCTCGCCGTATCGGAACGCCTCGGTGGTGGACCACAGCGTGGTCGCGAGCGTGTCTACTCCCCGCGGCCGCAGCATCAACGTCGCAGGCAGTTCCTTGGCGACGGTCAGAAAGACCAGAGCGGCCCCGGCGGCGATGCCGGGCGCGGCGATAGGGATCGTCACGCGAAGATCGGTACGCAGCCGGCCCGCGCCGAGGGTTCGTGAAACATCCTCGAGGACAACGGGAGTGGCGTCGACGACAGCTCTGGTGCTGCCTACGGCCAACGGCAGGAACAGCACCACGTAGGCCAGTACCAGCAGAACGGCCGTCTGATAGAACGACGGCAGGAACCGGATTCCGAGAAAGACCGTGGCGAGTCCGACGGTGATTCCCGGCAGCCCGTGCGCGATGTAGGTGGACAGCTCGGCACCGCGAGCGGCCCTCGACGTGGATCGGGCCGCGAACAGCGCGACCGGCAACGCGAGCACGGCCACCACCACCGCGGCGGTCGCGGAGTACTGGACGGTCTTGGCGGTGACGGCCAGCACGTCCACCCAGTCGACGGTGAAGCGCAGCGATCGACTCAGCCACCGCGCCAGGGCCAGAATCGGTACCAGCACCGAAACACCGAGGGCAGCAACGACTACGGCCAGAGCGGGTACGCGCCACCGGCCCAGAACGACAGGCTCGGCCATCCGGTCGGTTCCCGATCCCACCCTCGCCGTGGCACCGCGTCGGGCACGCCGTTCGAGGAGGGTGAGCACCAACGCACCCACCACGAGGACCAGCCCGAGAACAGCGGCCGCGGTGCGATCGAGTCCCCCGCGGTACGCACTGTAGATGCCGAGCGTGAACGCGTCGTATCGCATCAGAGCCACCGCTCCGAAATCACTGATGGTGTACAGCGCGACCAGCAGTGCGCCCGCTGCCGCGGCCGGAACGACGCGACGGCACTCGACGGTCAGCGCCGTGCGCACTGCGCCTCGACCGAGGGTTCGCGAGACCTCGGCCAACGAGGGGTCCGCGGTGGCGAACGCCGCGGACACCGGCAGCATCACCAGCGGGAAGCAGGACAACGTGAGCACGAGAGCTGCACCGGAAAAGCCTGCCAACGAGGGGAATTCGGCGATCCACAGGTACCCCGAGACGTAGGACGGGATGGCGAGTGGAGCTGCGAGGACCATGGCGAAGAAGCGTCGCCCCGGCAGATCGGTACGGACGGTCAGCCACGCCAGCAGCGTCCCGACCACGACCGACGCGAGGAGCACGGTGATCGTCAGTGTTGCCGTACGAATGGCGAGGTCGAGTGTGCGCTGTCGCAGGAGCAGTCGCAGCACCTTCTCGGTTCCGCCGTCGAACGCTCGAACGAACAGGTAGACCAGGGGTGTCAGCGTCAGCGCTCCCACGCACAACGCGGTCGTCCCGAGAACGGGACGACCGCCGAAGTGGCGCCGCCGAAGCGGCTGAAGTGCAGACGCGAGCACCCGACTAGATGATTCCGACGTCGGTGAGGAGGGTCTGCGTGGCCTCGAGCGACGAGAGCTGACCGAGATCGAGATCGGTCGAGCCCAGCTCGGACAGTGGCGGCAGGTCGTAGTCCGAGGTGACTCCGTCGATGACGGGGTATTCGGCGGTCTCGTTCGCGAAGTACGTCTGCGATTCGGTCGAGAGCAACTCGCGCACGAAATCGAATGCTGCTTCCTGGTTGTCCGAGGCGGCCAGCACACCGGCACCGGCGACGTTGATCAGCGCGCCGGGGTCACCGGGCTCGAAGTAGTGCAGCTCGACCGGGGCGTCGTCGCCGTTCTCTTCCTTGAAGGGGTACCAGTAGTAGTGGTTGAGCAGGCCGGTGGCCACCTGTCCGTCGTTGACGGCGGTCAGCAGCGGGCCGTTGCCCTCGAAGGCGACGGGCTCGTTGGCGACGAATCCTTCGAGCCAGGTGCGAGCACCGTCCTCGCCGCGCTGCACGCGCAGGGCGGTGACGAAGGCCTGGAACGACGCGTTGGTCGGTGCGTAGCCGATCTGTCCGCGCCAGCGCGGGTCGAGCAGTCCGTCGATACCGGTGGGCAGGTCTGCGGCCTGCACCGAATCGGAGTTGTAGGCCAGCACGCGGGCTCGCGCCGAGGTGGCGACCCAGGTGCCGTCGGCACCGCGGTACTGCTCGGGAACGAGGGAGAGGATGTCCTCGGGCAGCGGCGCGAGAGCACCGGCCTCGTCGAGGGCACCGAGTGCGCCTGCGTCCTGACCGTAGAAGACGTCGGCCGGGGTGGCGTCGCCTTCCTCGAGGATCTTGGCGGCCTGGGCGTTGGTGTTGCCCGAGTAGTCGACCTCGATACTGCCACCGATGCGCTCGATCAGTGGGTCGACGAGCTCTTCACCGCGGCCGGAGTACACCACGAGTGAGGACTCTGCGGTGGCGGACTCGGAGGTGGACGTGCCTTCGTCGGAGGAGCCTTCCGAGCTGCATGCGACGAGACCGAGGGCGAGGGTTGCGCTGAACGAGAGCAGCGCCAGACGGCGAACGGTGAACACGGTTCTCCTGACGAAAACGGGTCATTCGGACAATTCGATGAAAGTACACCACAAAGGTGAGGCTCAGCTACTTTCCCTCCGGGATTGAACGGCCACAGGCCCGGGCACTCCCACTCCATGACCTCTCGTGTACTCGTCACCGGCGCCAGCATCGCCGGCCCGACCGTGGCGTTCTGGCTGGACCGAGCCGGCTTCGAGGTCACCGTCCTCGAACGCTCGCCGCACCTGCGACTGGGCGGCCAGAACATCGACGTCCGCGGCTCCGGCCGCGAGGTGCTGCGACGCATGGGTCTGGACGCGACCCTCCTCGCGAACGGCACCACCGAGAAGGGCACCCGATTCGTCGACGACGCCGACGCCACCATCGCGGCATTCCCGGCCGGCGACGGATCCCACGACGGCCCGACGGCGGAGTTGGAGATTCTGCGCGGCGAGTTCGCGCGGATTCTGGTCGAGTCCGCCGGCCCACGGACCGAGTATCGCTACGGCGATCGCGTCGTCGAGGCGACTCAGGATGCTGCCGGCGTCGATGTCACCTTCGCAACGGGCACAGCGGAGAGGTTCGACCTCGTTCTCTTCGCCGATGGAATACGTTCCAGCAGTAGAGAACTGGTGTTCGCCGGCGAGGCCGAGACCACCCCGGTCGGCTTGTACACCGCATACGGCGTACTGCCGAAGGGACCGAGCGACGACGGCTGGTGGCGATGGTACAACGCCCCCGGATCCCGAGTGGCCAATCTACGACCGGACAACCTCGGCACGACGCGATTCAGCCTGTCCTGGGTGTCCGACGACAGCGGCTACGAGGGCGCGTCCACCGAACGCGTGATCACCGCTCTGCGTTCGACGTTCGCCGACGTCGGTTGGGAAGTGCCCCGGATCCTGGACTCACTGGGACCGGATTCGGAGCTGTACGTCGACTATCTGGCGCAGGTGAAGGCCCCGCGCTGGTCGGACGGCAGAATCGGCATGCTCGGCGATGCCGCCTGGTGCGCAACGCCGTTGAGCGGCATGGGCACCACGTTGTCGGTCACCGGCGCGTACGTTCTCGCCGGCGAGCTCGCGCGGGCGAGCGATCATCGAGCGGGGTTCGAGGCCTTCGAGACGCGCATGCGTCCGTTCGTCGCTCAGGCTCAGAAACTCCCACCCGGCGTGCCTCGCGTCGCGCATCCGAAGACCTCGGTGGGAGTCGCCGCATTCCGCACCGCACTGCGGCTGGCCGGATCGAAGCCGGTACAGGCCGTGAGCAGCAAGTTCCTCGGTCCCGACGCGGCGACACTCGAGCTGCCGGACTACGAGTTCGACAACGCAGGTTAGAGCCCCACCCGCTCGAGCAGCGCATCGAATGCCTCGCTGGCTTCCTGCTCGGAGCGGCCGGACTCGATGACGCCGTTGTACACCGCGAGCGCCTCCTCCTGGTACTGCTTGTATTTCTCGAGCCACTTCTCGGAGTCGGCGCGCCAGTACCCGATGATGTCGAAATACGCGATGTCGTAGCCCAATTCCTTGCGGAAGTACTTGCGCACCCGCCGCGAGGACGACGCCTCGCCGGCGAACCACACGTAGCCGCGTCCGTCGGGCAGCGGGTACGCCAACGCCGCGTCGTCGAGAACGCTTGCGCTGTCGCCGTTTCCGGATCCGATGCGCCAGTCGAACGTGACGTCGGCCTTGGTCTCGAAGGATTGGATGTCGCCGCGTTCGAGAACCTCGACGATCGCGTGCGCACGCATTTCGGCGGGCAACTGCTCGACGAGTCGGCCGAGTGCGGGCAGCCCGGTCATGTCCGCGACCAACAGCAGCCATTCGACGTCGGCGGGCGGTGAATACCAGGATCGCGGCCGGGTGAACAGCACCGTCTGCCCCGGGACGGCCTGCTGCGCCCAGGTGGATGCGACACCGCCCTCGTGGGCGAAGAAGTCGATGGTCAGCTCACCGCGCTCCGGATCGAGACGGCGGATGGTGTAGTTGCGCCCTTCGGGAGCGTCGTCGAGACCGTGGAACCACCAGAACCCGTCGACCTCGGTCATCGGCGGCGGGATCGCCTCGCCTGCCCTGGGGAAATAGACTCCGACGCATTCGTCGGACACACCGAGCGTGCGGTAGCCGGCAACGTGCTCGCCGCCGAACGTCACGCGCACCATGTGCACCGTGAGTCGTTCCACTGCAACGACGTCGGCGTAGTAGTAACCACGCGGTTGTTCGTTCATCTTCGCCCTCGATACATATCTCGACGTGGCTCTCGAGAGAACCCGCAGGCCGACTCGGCAGCCATTCCTCCTCGATTCTAAACTAAGCCTTGCCTAGCCTGCGACCGCCCGCCTTGGGAATCACCAACGGTGTGTGCGATTCCGGGTCGTCGATGATGCGGCACGGCAGCCCGAAGACCGCCTCCACCAGCTCGGCGGTGACGACGTCGGCGGGCGCACCCTCGGTGACCACTGCGCCGTCCTTCATCGCGATGATGTGGTCGGCGTACCGGCAGGCGTGATTGAGGTCGTGCAGCACTGCGACCAGAGTGCGACCGTTCTCGCAGTTCAGAGTGGCCAACAGGTCGAGAAGCTCGATCTGGTGGGCGATGTCGAGAAAGGTCGTCGGCTCGTCCAACAACAGCAGCGGCGTCTGCTGCGCGAGAACCATTGCCACCCAGACGCGTTGCTGCTGACCGCCGGACAGTTCGTCCACCGGACGAGCGGACAGTGACGTCACTCCGGTCGAGTTCATGGCCTCGATCACCGCGGCCTCGTCTTCGGTCGACCACTGTCGGATCAGCTTCTGATGCGGATAGCGGCCCCGCGCAACCAGATCGGCCACCGAAATGCCGTCGGGTGCGATGGAGGTCTGCGGAAGCAGGCCGAGGCGTCGGGCAACTTCTTTCGCCGGATACGACGAAATCGCCTTCCCGTCCAGCAGAACGGTTCCACGAGAGGGCTTCAGCAGCCGCGAGAGTGCCCGCAGCAGAGTCGATTTACCGCAGGCGTTCGGTCCGACGATGACGGTGAACTTGCCGTCGGGAATTTCGACGGTCAGGTTCTCGCTGACGACGCTCTTGTCGTATCCGACCGTGATGTCGTCGGTGTGCAACCGAGGCTTCGTCACTGCTTCCTTCCTTCCCGCGCCAGCAACCACACGAAGTATGCGCCGCCGACCGATACGGTCACCACACCCACCGGGAGCTGCGTGGGAGCGAAGACGCGCTGTGCAACAACGTCGCTGACGACCAGCACCAGCGCTCCCATGCACGCGGCAGGCACCATCGCCACTGACGAGGTACCGGTGAGGCGGCGCGCCAACTGCGGCGCGGCGAGCGCGATGAACGAGATGGGCCCCGCGGCCGCGGTGACCATCGCGATCAGCGCAACTCCGAGGAACACCAGCATCAGACGGGTCGGCTCGGCGCGCACACCGAGCGCCCTGGCCGCATCGTCCCCCATCTCCAACATCGGCAGCCGACGCGAGAGCACCGCCAGGCACGACGCGATGACGATCGACACTGCCAGTACCGGTCCCACCTGCGACCACCCCAGCCCGTTGAGGGTGCCCGCACCCCAGACTGCGGCCGCGATCGCGTCGTCCAGGTCGGCCCTGATCACGAGCCAGGTGTTGACCGAGGCCAGGACGGCGCTGACGGCGATCCCGACGATGATCAGCCGAAAGCCCTGCACCCCGCGCCGGTACGCGAGCAGGTAGACCACCGCAGCCGTCGCGAGTCCGCCGACGAGCGCGCCCGCTCCGGTCCGGTAGTAGCCACCACCGAGAGCAAGGATGACGACAAGTGCGCCGGTGTAGGAACCGGTGGCGAATCCGATGATGTCCGGGCTGCCCAACGGATTTCGCGTCAAGGATTGAAAGACCGCACCCGATACGCCGAGGGCGGACCCGAACAGGAAAGCCAGCGCCACTCGGGGAAACCGCCACTCCATCACCACGATCTCGGTGAGGCGTGGCGCGTCGCCGAACACCGCGGCGAGCACCTCGTTCGGCGGAATGTAGAAGTCGCCGGTACCGACCGCGACGACGGAGACCACCACCGTCACGAGCAGCAAGGCCGCGCAGACGCCGACCGTTCGAATGTCGATGCGGCCGTCCACTCGATCCCGCACTCGCACGACCCGCAGCGTTCGGCCGAAATCGATGCCGCCGCCGCGTTGTTCACGGGTCACAGTCCGCTCGCCTTCTTGCGGCGAACCAGCAGGATCAGCACCGGTGCGCCGACGAACGCGGTCACGATGCCGACCTGCAATTCCCCCGGCCTGAGCACGACGCGTCCGACCACATCCGAGAGCAACAGCAAACCCGGTGCCGCGACCACCGTGTAGACCAGAATCCATCGTTGGTCCGGTCCGACGAACCACCGCACCATGTGCGGAATCATCAGTCCGACGAATCCGATGGGCCCGGCCGCGGCCGTCGCGGCACCGGCGAGCAGGGTGACTGCGACGACGCCGATGATTCGCGTACGAATCACGTTCGCCCCCAACGACTGGGCCAGATCGTCGCCGAGCGCGATCGCATTGAGAGGCCGAGCGATCAGGGCGGACAGGAACACTCCGAGCGCGATGAACGGGGCGACTTCGGACGCGATGTCCATACCTCGACCGGCCAACGACCCGGCTCCCCAGAACCTCATCCTGTCGAACGCATCGGGATCGAGCAGCAGCATGCCCGAGGTGATGCCGCCCAGTACAGCTCCGAGCGCAATTCCGGACAGCGTCAACCGAATCGGAGTGGCTCCCGCTCGCCCCAGCGCCCCCAGCGCGTACACCGCGATCGTGGCGACCACCGCGCCGGCGAACGCGAACCAGATGTAGGACCCGATGCCGGTGACACCGAGCACGCCGACGGCGATCGCAACGAAGAACGCCGCCCCGGCGTTGACACCGAGAATTCCCGGGTCGGCCAGCGGATTTCGCGTCATAGCCTGAATCAGCGCACCGGCCACCCCGAGAGCGACTCCCACGAGCAACCCCAGAACGGTACGCGGAAGCCGCAGTTCACGAACGATCACCGATTCGGTGGATCCGTCGGCGAAGAACAGACCGTGCCACACCTCGCCGATCGGGATGTACTCGGTTCCCACCGAGATGCTCACCAGGCACAGCGCCGCCAACACACCGGTGACGAAGAACAACCCCGCGGCCCGACGGGCATCGGTGCGAGCGAGACCACCGACTTCGGCCGGAACGCCTCGCTGTTCCGGCTCGTCGCCCACGCTCGTCCTCACCCGATTCACACCACCGATCGCACCCTCGCGCCCACAGCGGACTTCACGATCTCACCGCTGCGAACAGCGATGTTGGACAGCAACGACGAGGTCAGACCATGCGTGTGCTCGGTGCCGCCCTGCAGATAGATCGAACCCGCACTCGGTTCACGCGTCACGAGTCGGTAGTCACGCGTCACGCGAGGCCCACGGGAGTCGTATTCGACGTCGTCGAACAGCGGACCGAGGATCTCGGGTAGGTCGAGGGACGTGAAGCCTGTGGCATAGACGACAGCGTCGCACAGTATGTCCTCGGTCAGCCCCGTCGGGCCGTGCTCGACGGACACACGAACGCCCGACGGCTCCTCGGTGGCTCGGATCAACCGGGATGCTCCGTGCACGAACAACCGGCGCTTCCCGCTGACTCGCTCGGAGTACTCGCGTGCGTACAACTCCTCGATCAACGGCAGGTCGACGGCGGAGTAGTTGGTTCCGCGGTGATAGTGCAGTAGTTGCTCGCGCAGTGTGTGCGACGACGAATAGAAGTCGTCGACGGCCGTCGGATCGAAGATGCGATTGGCGTAGGGGCTGTCGTCGGCCGGGCTGTATCCGTACTTGCGCAACACCGCGTGCACCGACGCGTCGCTGTACGTCGAGTGCAGGTAGTCCACCACCTCGGCGGCACTCTGCCCGGCACCGACGACGACGAAGGTGCGATGCGTCCGCGACGGCAACCGATCGAGCTCGCCGAGAAGATCGTGGTTGTGGAACTGTCGCGCCGACGCCGTGACCCCGTCGGGCAGGGTGGCGGTCAGTCCTCCGGCGAGCACGATGTTACGTCCTCGCACGGTCCCGGTTCGCCGGCCCTCGGTGCGGACGCCGTAGCCGTCGCCGGTGTCGACGACGTCCAGCGCCCGGGTGCCGTAGTGCACGGTCACGTCGACTTTGCCTGCGGCCCAAGCCAGGTAGTCGTGGAACTCGAGCCGACTCGGGAAGAACGTCTGCAGATTGATGAAGTGATTGAGCCGACCCTGTTCCGACAGATACGCCAGAAAGCTGTATTCACTGCTGGCATTGCGTTGGGTCGCCAGGTCTTTGAGGAACGAGATCTGCATGGACGTCCCTGGCAACAGCATGCCGGGGTGCCAGGCGAACTCGTCCTTGGATTCGACGAAGCAGGCCGTCAATCGCTCTGCCGGCGAGCACATTCGATTGTGCTCTTCGATCGCGATGGCCAGGCCCAGATTCGAGGGCCCGAAGCCGACCCCGACGATGTCGTAGGTGCCGTCGGAAAAATCGTTGTGCGAGGTCATCGACGGACCCTCGCCGGCGTCACCCCGAATCTCGTCCGCAAGTAGAAGGAGACGCTCTATGCACCGCACCGAGCTCGGTGGAGCGATCCACCGTGTAGGCCTCGTTCATGCCGATCTGCACCTCGCCGGCCCCGCCGATGGAACCGCGGGGGCGAGCCGTCGATGACCTCGCACAACGATTTTTCCGACGGCACCTACGACATCGTCGGGGTCGGCTTCGGGCCCTCGAATCTGGGCCTGGCCATCGCGATCGAA
>NZ_NOZF01000117.1:0-12728 GCF_002258565.1 Rhodococcus sp. 05-2254-6 | reverse complement strand
TCGACCTGCGCACCCTCCACTGCCGCAGCGAGAATCGCGCGCGGAGCCGGCATCGGTGCGCCCTTGATCTGCTTGCGCAGGTTGGACGGGAATGCAGGCAGGATCTGCGCGAGCTTCGGGTTCGACGGCGTTCCACCGGGGATCTTGTAGCCCTTGACATCCCACGGTGCGACGCCGCCCTCGGGGTTGGCCTTGATCCACGCCTTGGCGGCCGGCACCAATTCGTCGATGCTGCCGACCAATTCGTGAATCAGACCGATCTCGAGAGCTTTCGCCGGACGGAACCGGGTGCCCTGGGCGAGGACGGTCATGAAACCGGTCTGAATGCCGAGCAGTCGCGTGATGCGAGCAACGCCGCCGCCGCCGGGAAGCAGTCCGAGCGAGACCTCGGGCAGACCGATCTGGACGCCGGAAACATCGGCCGCGATGCGGTGATGCGTCGCGAGGGCGATCTCGAGTCCGCCGCCGAGTGCTGCGCCGTTGATGGCGGACACGACCGGCTTACCGAGCTTCTCGATGCGACGCAGCTGCCCCTTGACTTCCTGGACCTCGTCGAAAACCTGCTGGGCGTCCTCGGGCTTGGCTGCGATGAGGGTGTGCAGATCGCCGCCGGCGAAGAACGTCTTCTTGGCGGACGTGATCACGACACCGGTGATGGAGTCGACCTCGGCCTCGAGGCGTTCGACGGTAGCACCCATCGAGTCCTTGTACAGCTGGTTCATCGTGTTGGCGCCCTGGTTGGGGTCGTCCATTGTCAGCGTGACGATGCCGTCGGCGTCCTGGTCCCACTGAATCATGTTGTTGCTCATGTCTTTACCTCAGACTCGCTCGATGATGGTGGCAACGCCCATGCCGCCGCCGATGCACAGGGTGATCAACGCGTAACGACCGCCGCGGCGCTCGAGCTCGTCGAGCACGGTGCCGGTGATCATCGCGCCGGTTGCTCCCAGGGGGTGGCCCATGGCGATGGCACCGCCGTTGACGTTGAGCTTCTCGTTCGGGATCTTCAGATCCTTCTGGAACCGCAGCACGACGGACGCGAACGCCTCGTTGAGCTCGAAGAGATCGATGTCGTCGACGGTCAGCCCCGCGGTGGCGAGAACCTTCTTCGACGCCGGGGTCGGCCCGGTCAGCATGATGGTCGTGTCGGCACCACTGGTGGCCGTGGCGACGATGCGCGCCCGCGGAACCATGTTCAGGTCCTTGCCCGCCTGCTCGCTGCCGACGAGGACGAGGGCTGCGCCGTCGACGATGCCGGAGCTGTTGCCGCCGGTGTGGACGTGATCGATCTTCTCGATCCAGTGGTACTTCTGCAGCGCCACGTCGTCGAATCCGCCCATGGCGGCGATACCGGTGAATGCCGGGTTCAGCTTGCCGAGCGATTCGACGGTGCTGCCCGGACGCATGTGCTCGTCCTGATCGAGGATCAGCAGACCGTTCTGGTCGGTGACCGGCACGACGGACTTGGCGAAGTATCCACCGGACCACGCTGCTGCGGCTCGCTCCTGCGACTGCGCGGCGTAGGCGTCGACGTCTTCACGGGTGAAGCCCTCGATGGTGGCGATGAGGTCGGCACCGATGCCCTGCGGGGCGAAGTAGGTGTCGTAGTTGGTGGCGGGGTCCATGGCCCACGCGCCGCCGTCACTGCCCATCGGCACACGCGACATCGACTCGACGCCACCGGCGACGACGAGCTCGTCCCAACCCGAACGCACCTTCTGCGCGGCCAGGTTGACGGCCTCGAGGCCGGACGCGCAGAAACGGTTGAGCTGGAAGCCGCCGACGGTGTCGGGCATCTTCGCAGCGAGCACGGCAGTGCGGGCGATGTCGGCACCCTGGTCTCCGACGGGCGAGACCACTCCGAGGATGAGGTCGGAGATCCGGTTCTCGTCCATGTCGGGGAAACGTCGACGAAGCTCGTCGATCAGGCCGGTCACCAGGGAAATCGGCTTCACCGAGTGCAGGGAGCCGTTCTTTCCTTTGCCTCGGGGAGTCCTGATGGCTTCATAAATGAATGCCTCTGTAGTCACAGCGCGCAGTTCCTTCCACATTCTCGATCGGCGTCGCCGTCGCCGTGCTGGCCGACCGCGTCGATGCGAGGCCACAACAGACCTCAGCTCACTTCACAGTAGGGCCGCGGGTCGATCCGACATAAGGACCGAAACGAGCGTTCTCCATGACCGGCGCGGAAGTTCAGGTTTGAACGAAGTCGGCATGGGACACTCGGATAGATCAGATCTACCGAGCGCGGAAGAAGACCCTCCATGGAAACCGACAACGAACTGACCGTGGGCGCCCGCGTCAAAGTACGCATTCACACCACCGGCACCGACGACGAGTCCGGTCAGGACGCGTACGAGACCGGAGCCATCGTCGAGGATTTCGGCGTGCAGACCCCCGACACCACGTCGAGGGAATGGGCGGTGGCACGGCGTTGGGCAGTGGCACTCGACAGTGGCCGCCTGGTGTTCGCCGACAACGAGGATCTCACCGTCGGCTGAGTCACCCGTCGATCAGATCTCTTTGAGCGGTACCGCTCCCAGTTCGCTCACCAGCAGCTCCATCGCGACTGTCTCCGGGTCCCGGCGAACCGTGGGATCGGCAGGCTCGGCGGCAGCCTTGAGCAACTCTTCCTCGTCCTCCGGGGTCTCCGGCGGCGGTGGCCCTACCGGCTCGGGCTCGTCCGGATAGTCCGGGGCTTCCGGCATCGGAATGTCGTCCGCCCCGATGCCGGCCGAGGATCCGTCGCCCGCTGATCCGAACCCGTCCGACGTGGGACGGGGAGCCCCTGCCTGGCTCGGCCTCGAGAACTTCGGCAACGACGCGGGTTTCGCTGCCGGTTCATCTTTTTTTGCTGATGACTGTTCCGGTGGTGCCGCGGCACCGACCAGACATACCACCGACCATTCGACGCCGAACACGTCACGCAGAGCGTCGCGAATGACGTCGGCGTTGCGGGGTTCCTCCAGACGCTTGGCCAACGGTGCCGAATCGTGGCCGAGCGTGATGGTGCCGTTCTCGACCGCGCGCACCGAGGCTCCGGACAGCATCACCTCGACGGTCCGGCTCCGCTCCCGCACTTTCGTACGCACCTCGGACCACACCGCGCGAACCGCAGCTGCGTCGGGTTCGTTCGACGCGGGGGCAGGGGCCGCCACGGGTTCCGGTTCCGACTCGAACACGGGATCCGGTTCGGGGCCGTAATCCTCCTCGGGCTCCGGCGGAAAATCCTCATGCGGCGTCGGGGCAGTTGGTGCAGCCGGGGCGGCTGGGGCCGAATCCTGTTGCACAGGAATAGATTCCGGGGCGGTCTCGGACTCGGATACTGACGCCGGCGCAGGCTCGGGTGATGGTGTGGGCTCGGGTGTTGGTGCGGGCTCGGGTGCCGGAGCTGGCTCAGGTGTCGGAGCTGGCTCAGGTGTTGGTGCGGGTGTCGGAACCGGCTCGGGCTCGGGCGTCGGTGCCGGCTCAGGTGTCGGCACCGGGACTGAGACAGCGGGTGCGGCCGCCACCGGAGCCGGTGCCGGTGCGGGCGCTGTCGGCTCTGCGGCCGGGGGGCGCTGTGACGGTCGCTGGAATTTGCTCACCGGTGCCGGACCCGAGGGTGCGGGCTCCTCGGTGGGTTGCAGTTGCGGTCGCGTCGGATCCGCAACTGCCTGGGCGACGGCTGCCTGCTCCCCCGCCGGAAGGGTGACGTCCAAGCGACGTTCGACGCGTTCGAGTCGTTGCAGCACCGCCGATTCCGCGTCGGAGGCCGAGGGCAGCAGCATGCGGGCGCACATCACTTCGAGCAGCAGGCGTGGGGCGGTGGCACCGCGCATCTCGCCGAGTCCCGAGTGCACTATCTCGGCGTAGCGAGTCAGCGTCGCCGAGCCGAGCAGATCGGCCTCGTCACGCAGTCGCTCGAGTACGTCGCCCGGCACGTCGACCAGACCGCGTTCTCCGGCGTCGGGCACGGCCTTCATCAGGATCAGGTCTCGCATGCGATCGAGGAGGTCGATGGCGAACCGGCGTGGGTCGTGGCCGGCGTCCATCACCTTGTCGACGGTGCCGAACAGTGCGCCGCCGTCGCCCGCAGCCAATGCGTCGACGGCTTCGTCGATGAGCGCGACGTCGGTGACGCCGAGCAGCGACAGTGCTCGCGGGTACGTGACGCCTTCCGGCCCGGCTCCGGCGAGGAGCTGATCCATGACGCTGAGCGAGTCACGGGGCGAGCCGCCGCCGGCGCGGATGACCAACGGGTAGACCGCGTCTTCGACCGGGACCTGTTCCTGACCGCAGATCTTTTCCAGCAGAACGCGCATCGTCGACGGCGCGAGCAGCCGGAACGGGTAGTGGTGGGTACGCGAGCGGATGGTGGGGAGAACCTTCTCGGGTTCGGTGGTCGCGAAGATGAAGACGAGGTGCTCGGGCGGTTCCTCGACGACCTTGAGCAACGCGTTGAAGCCCGCCGGGGTCACCATGTGTGCCTCGTCGATGATGAAGATGACGTAGCGCGATTCGGCCGGGGCGTACACGGCCTTGTCTCGCAGATCACGGGCATCGTCGACGCCACCGTGGCTGGCCGCGTCCATCTCGACGACGTCGAAGTTGCCGGGTCCGCCGGGGGCGAGGGCGACGCAGGAGTTGCACACGCCGCAGGGCGTCGACGTGGGACCTTCGGCGCAGTTCAGCGATCGGGCGAGGATCCGCGCCGAGGAAGTCTTTCCGCAGCCGCGCGGCCCGGAGAAGAGGTAGGCGTGGTTGATTCTGTTGCTGTCCAACGCCACGCTGATCGGCTCGGTGACGTGCTCCTGACCGACGACCTCGGCGAACGTCGCAGGACGGTACTTCCGGTAGAGGGCCACGCCCGAAAGGGTACCGGCGACCACGGACACAGTTGCATCGCCGGTCATTGTGCGGCGGTGGATACCGCTCTGATGTTCATGACGGCGAAGCTCTCGCGGCTTCCGGTCGATTCCGACAGCGCGTACAGCCAATGGCCGTCCTGCAACGCATCCGAGATCGCATGCCGCACGATGGCTCCCCTGGAGTTCTGATAGTCGATCGTGACGGGTGTGCCGCGCGCTGCGGCGTCGGTCAACAGATCCAGCTCTCGCGGCAGCAGTCGGCTGTGCGAATCCAGCGCAGACCGCACTCGTGCCTCGTCGACGGTTCCGCTGCTGCCGGCCAGCAGGAGCCGCGCGAGCTCGCGTGGTTCGCGTCGGTGCCGTGCCTGGTGGACGGCACGATGCGTCGGCCGGGTGTCCCCCGCGCGGATCCGGGGTGCGCTGTCGAGTTGGAGTTGCCCGGTGTCGGAGTGCCGCACCGGGGAGTATCCGTGCCTGCGGAGCACTGCGATGGTGTCGATCGGCGTGGCCGAACTGACCAGAACGGTGGGAGCGAGGCGCTGGAACTGCAGCACTGCCAGGGACTCGTCGGTCTCGATGTTCGTCAGCAGGACGACGTCCTCGGAGACGATGGCGCAGGGAATTCTGCGCACGGCCAGGGCGCCGTAGGTACGCCAGCAGTCCCGGATCGTGTAGCTCAGAGCCTGGGGTACGTCGGTGTCGGCCATCGCGGTCAACGCATCGATCAACTCGTCGCCGGTGCCACCGGTGTCGAAGAACCCTCGGATGGTCGCGGGGGTGAACCGCCAGACCGATGCGACGTCCCTCGACTCGGGCTGCGCGGCCGCGCCGAGAATCGACGCCACCTCGGTACTGGGTGGTCCGGTCACCACCGCCGTGGAATCGGGCAACAGCCGAACGGAGAACGGAACCCACTCGGCCATGTCCTGCAACTGTGCGGCCAGAGCCGCACGGATTTCGCTCGGGTCACCGTCTCGACCCGCGGGGAACTCGGTGAGGGTGCGGCACAGATCGGTCGGCGCACCGTCGGCCAGTATCCCGAGTCGACTCGCCTCCAGCCACAGCGCGTGCACGTGGCCGGGCCCGGCGCTCGTCGAGACGACCGGGATGTGCCAGTCCAGGTACCGGGCGAACTCCTCGGCATCCTGCAGAACCGTCACCGGCGAGGCGACGTCCTCGTATCGGAGCAGAGCTGTCAGCGCCGTCGCGCGCAGGTCCGCTGCCGCGGGGTCGTCGAGCATCTTCTTGAGCACGGGAACGGTCTTCTGGGACGCACGGGGCACTCTATGAGTGGGAGTGAAGGGCGAACTCCACCACGCGGTCACCAGCGTCGCCGCCTGTTCGGCTCGGGCACTCGTCGACCATGTCTCGTAGGCCGAGGTCAACGCGACACCGGTCTTTCCGCGTTCGGTCAGCAGCCCGGCTTCGCGTGCCAGCATCAACATCAACGCGGTGTCGTGTTCGTCGGCGAATCCCAACCTGCTCGTCAGCGACCGAAGTTCCTTGGCACTGACGCCGCCGGTCTTCATCGTCGTCAGGCCGTCGGCGTCGATGGCCGTCAGCAATGCCTGCGTGTGTTCGCAGAACTGCAGCAGTGCGATGGAACGAGTGCGCCGCACGTCGTCGTGCGAGAGCACGCGGGTGTCGAAGGTCGGCGGCGTGAGTTCGATGGGCAGACCCCACCCCACCCCGCGCAGGGCGATGCTCACCTCCAGCGGCATCTCGACGCGGTGCCCGTCGAGTCGGTACAACAATCCCCGCTCGAAGGCAGGGGTCCCCGCGCTCGGTGGAATGTCGAAGATCAGTGACACCGGCTTGCCATCGACGAAGCGAGACAACATCGCTCGCATCTCCTCCGGCCCGCCGTCGAACAGTTCACGGATGCGCTCGGGCGTCATCGCGGCTGCAACGGCGTCGGCGCGCGCCCCTCGCTCGAGCGACGGGTCGATTCCGAGGATCGACAGCACAGCCAGCCGATCCTGCTCGACGGCGCAGTGCAGGAACAGCTTTCGTTGCCTGCGGGCAAGTCCGAACGGATGCGAGAACACCCCGGACAGATCGATGGGTGAGTATTCGACGGTGCCTGCGCCGGGTGAGGAGTGCGGCCAGATCAACCCGTAGGCCGTCAGTGTGGCGAGAGCGGCATCGATGTGCGGCGTCTCGTTGATCGGGCCCTCACTCGCCCAGTGCCCGATCTCGGCGCGGCTCAGATCTCCCATGAGCGCGAACAATTCGAGGAGAGCGAGCGCGCCGCTGTCGAGTCGACGCGGCAGCATCGACACCCGAGACGGTGCACCGAGCAACTGCGCGAGCAAGCCGAACGAGCGCGGTGGCGGGTCGGTCGCCACGTCCGGCCGACGGTGCAGCAGATCGGTCAGTGCGTCCTCGTCGAGAGTCGCCAGCCAGCCCTCGTAGGTCTCGATACTGTCGGTCATTTCGCCCCCCGGTGAAAGTTCTGGTCACTGTATCGACGGGCACCGACAGACTTATTTGTTCTTGGCTGCGGCTTTCGCTGCCTTCTTGAATTCACGTACCTCGAGCAGCGATTTCTCGTCCACCACGTCGGCGATGGATCGACGCGCACCGTCGTCGCCGTACGCTCCGGCGGCCTTGCGCCAACCGTCCGGCGTGACGCCCATCTGCTTGCCGAGCAGCGCGAGGAAGATGCGGGCCTTCTGATCGCCGTAGCCGGGGAGGGCCTTGAGACGCTTCAGCACTTCTGCGCCGTCGGGATCGTCCCGAGTCCAGATCTCCTGCGGCTTGCCGTCGTAGTTCTCGACCAGGAACGCCGCGAGTCCCTGGATGCGCTTGGCCATCGAACCCGGGAACCGGTGGACGGCCGGGGTCTGCGCGCACAGGGCAGCGAACTCGTCGGGATCGGTGTCGGCGACGGTGTCGACGTTCAGGTCGCCGAGACGATCGACGAGCTTCTTCGGTCCTGCGAACGCCGATTCCATCGGTACCTGCTGATCGAGCAGCATGCCGATCAGCAGTGCGAACGGATCCTCGGCGAGCAGTGCATCGGCCTCAGGATCGCCGACGAGGTGCAGTGTGCGAGACATGGCCTCGATCTTGCCATGCACCTCCACCATGGATGACGATCTGGACTCGGGAAATGGTGCAGTGGGACGGACACTGTTCGACGCGTTCGGTGCCGACTTCACTCCGTGCCAGACGGGGAGAAAGTACGCGTAGCAACAACCGCAGCCTTTCGAGTGGATACTTCGTTTCCACCAACGCATGTAGTGTTCAGAACACGGTGACCCGACGCCCGCCACGCCTCGTCGTGCGGACTCCCCTACTGCGTCGGGGAATGCATGAACGCTTCGTCTCCACGCACCCTTCGAGTGTTTGTTGCAGGGTGGGTCATTCAGGATGGATCTTTTCCCCGCGCATCGGTCGGTGATCTCGCGGACGTCGCCCTCGAGCACTACTCGCTAGCGGATGCACCTAGCCCGTGCGACGAAACACGCACTGCCATAGCCAGACCCGCCTACGGCCGAGCACCCAGCATGCACCGCGATGGGCGTCTACTCTGGCTTCATTTCGTCTACGGCGACGGCTGGAGCGCCCAGTGGTGGACCGACGAGCCCACCGATGGCGAGGTCACTCTGACCGGAACGTTCAACGCGATGCTCACCGACTTCGGCGTGGACGCGCCACCCCGCGTCCACGGTCGCATCCGCTCGATGCATCTCGTCGACCAACAAGTTCGACCGACAGAAAACGGCTGGACCACCATCGATGGAACCAACCAGCTCACTGAGATCGATGCCATTCCCGTCGCACACGAATGGTGGCCGTCCAAGGACACCGAAGACGGCGGCTTCGTTGTGTCGGGTGTACTGATCGACATCGATCTCGACGACAACCCCTCTTCGCTCAGACCGTTCGTAGCTGGAGCTGTGACGATCAGGGGAAATTCGATCTGGGTCATGCACTCGTCGGACCCGGTTCTTCTGCAGGTCGATACGGCGGGCGCAGTTCCGGTCGTCACTCGCTACCTGCTGCCGCTGACCATCGAACCTTCGGTCGACCGCTGGTCGCGTCGGATACACGCGATCGACGACGGCTTCTGGATCACCTCCGAGCACGATATCCACCTGTGCACCATTTCTCCCGAGGGTGAGCTGAACATCGAGCGATACACCACAGAAGGCAGCTTGACCACCACAGTCCACGAGGGACAGCTGTATCTCCTGGGTAGGACACGGTCGTCGATGAACAGCAACCGACGCCATGGAGTGATCAGGACTTACCCGGACGAGCAGCGAGTTCGATTGTTGAACAGAGTTACCCGACGCCTCACTCCCGTCGACGGACCCGACGACATCCGGTTTGTTCGAGCAGACCGCGCTACGGCGGTCGACGGCACGCGGTGACGCGTCGACGGCACAACTATGTTGCGCCGCATCGACTCCGACGGTACGGCGTCGAAGATCGACCTGACAGCCGAGTCAGCGACGCGCACCGTGCGATCGACAACACCGGATGCATTTGCCGACCCTGCCAATGCCGACGTCGTTGCCTCGATCACGGTCGACTCCTCGCATTTCGTTCCGAAAAGACCGCCGAACCCGTAACCAACGAGTCGATCGTTGATAGTAGGTTTCGGGCGACCCGCAGAGAGGTACAACATGGCGCAGTACTGGGGCGACTTTCCGTCGTCCGCCGCTGAGGACGAGATTCCTGACGTGCTGCCGGCGGGTCGGTACGTCAGCGTGATACCCAACGGGCACGGTGCACTTACGGCATGGATCGCAGGACCTCGAAGATGTTATCGAACAATGCATCCCGCGACCGCGCACGGGCCGGTAAGCAAGTGGCACGTCCTGGTGCCCGACAACATTTCCGATGGCAAGGCGCTCGAGGACGCGTTGAAAGAGAAAAACCTCTACATCGATCCTGCCGAAGTACGCAAGGCGATAGTGCGGCTGTACAACGCCTTGCTCCACTCACATCCGCCGAAATAGAGAGTGTCGGTTCGACGCCTCGCGTAGACGACCCCGAAAAGAGCATCGATTCGTTCGTCGGGCGCGTGCGAATCTGCCCGTTACACCACACCAGCCACGTGCCCACGCCGACGAGCGTTGCTCAAACCGATTCGTTCTCGCAGCCCGGAGCCCCGCCGCCCCGCCCTATTCACTCGACTTCCCTTTCGCGAATCGCGCTGCCTCCGTGCGGTTCTGGGCTCCGAGTTTGGTCAGCACATTCGACACGTGCACGCTGACGGTCTTGACGCTGATCACGAGTCGCTCGGCGATCTGCTTGTTGGTGCATCCCTCGCCGAGCAGTTCCAGAACGTCCCACTCGCGTCGAGTCAGCAGGTCCGCGCCTGCGGGGCGACGCGTATCGCCGAGTCGCACGGTGGCCCCGAGTCGGTCGTAGATCGCGATGGCCTCGTCGGCCGCGTGTGCGGATGCCGACCGGTCACCCGCCGCCTCGAGGGCTTCGGAGAGCGACTGCAGCGCCCGGGCGCGCTCGAACGGCTGAATTGCGAACGCGTCCACGGCCGCACGCCATGCCGCCACTACGGAGGCGGCGTCCCCGTATCCGCAATTGAGCCGCAGGTGACCCAACTCGGCCTCGCCTCGCCGCATCCAGGCGGTCGACTCCCAGCCGTAGGACGGGCTGGAACTCGCTGTGCGTTCGATCTCGGAGTGCAGGCGTGATCCGATGTCCAATGCGGCCTGCGCACCGATGACGGCAGACCCGCGGCGCGCCGCTTCCATCCCCAGTACCGACAGTCTGATGCGCCCGCCGAACCATGGGTTGTGCCATTGCGCACCCACGGTGGCGACAGCGTCTTCTATGCAGGTGATCACTTCGCTGAACCGCCCGTTGCACAACGCGGTATAGGCAACAGCTGCGCTCCTCAGAATCGTGATGAAGCCATCCTGAGACTCGTAGGGGCGCACGCGTTCGATGTCGGCCGCGAGCTCCTCGTCCCCGATCGCGGCTCGAATCTGAAATCCTGCGCACAGCTGCTCGGCCGAACCCAAAGGTGGTGCGGCCGATTCGATCCGAGCCAAGTCGGCAAGGGCCAGTGTCCAATCACCCGAGTAGTACCGCACGTTCGCAAGCTGGACCCGCGCCCCGACTCCGTAGGGCGTCCATTGGCGGCCCGTGGAACGAGCGATCTCGACTGCCTCCTCGAACGATTCCTGGGCCGACAGGAAATTGCCGTCGTCGAATTCGACCATTCCGAGATTGAACTTGCTGCGCAGTAGATCCCCGATGTCACCGCTTTCTCGCGCGAGTGCGGCGGTACGAACGAGGAGCCTGCGCGACGCCGCGGGGTCATTATGGCGTCCGTGCAAGCGTGCCAGCGTAATTCGCGCATCTGCCGACCGCCCCGGATCGCCGAGGGACTCTGCGATACGCACAGACTCCTCGGCCCAGGCGAGCGACTGATCTTCCCTGCCCAACGAATCGGTTATCCGGGCACCGAGAGCGGTCAAGTGCACCCTCCATGGGGCGAATTCCTCCGCGTCCGCGATGATCAACGCTTGCTCGACGGCCACCAGGGCCGAATCCTCACGTTCGATCGCCAGAGCCGAAGTCGCCTCTGCATGCAACAAGTCGAGTCGATCGGGGATCGACAACGCATCCCCACCCCGTTCCAGTTCGGCACGGACCACAGAGAGCGCCCGCAGGTCTTGCCCTGCTGTCGTCGACGCCACCGCGTACTCCAACACCAGTGCCGTTTCCGTCGGCTCCCATTGCGGCTGTCGCAGTTCCAGTGCGGCGGCGAGGTGAGCCATGGCTTCAGCAGGTGCCGCCAGCGTCATCGCCTCGCGGCCCGCATCGACGTGGGCTCTGAACGCCTTCGGCAGATCGTGGGCCAATCCTGCGTGTCGAGCCAGGTCCGCGGCAGCGCCACGATGCCGGTGTTCGGTGAGCGTGTCGACGAAAGAAGCGTGCAACCTCGCACGACGGCCGGGCAGGACGTCGTCGTAGATGGCCTCGGCCAGGAGCGCGTGCCGAAAGACGTAGTAGAAGTCGGCGGTCTCCACGAGCCGGGCGTCGACGATCTCGCGGATCACGTCTTCGAGTCGGTCCTCGTCCAGACCGGTCACCTCTGCCAAAACCTCGTGCGCGACGCGGGGGCCACCCACCGCCATCGTTTCGGCTACCGACTTCGCCGTGGGCGACAAGGCGTCGAGCCGGACCAGCAGTAGCTCGGCAAGGCCGGGCGGAATCGACGATCCCGGACGCTGGCCGGCAGATACGAGTTCCTCGATGAAAAACGGATTGCCACCCGATCGCTCCACGATGACGTCCCGGGATGCCACATCCGTTGCCGCGGGGAGCGAGTCGAGGAGGCGGTACGACGATTCTGCATCGAGAGCCGGCAGGTCGACTCGACGGACGTAGCTCAGACGTGTCCACTCGGAGAGCGACTGTCGGAGTGGGTGTTTGCGATGCAGATCATCACTACGATACGAGATCAGCAGTGCAACACGAGTTTTCGCGAGTCTCGACAGCAGAAATGTCATGAGCTCACGGGTGGAGGTGTCCGCCCAGTGCGCATCCTCGACGATAAGGACCGCCGGGCGGTCGGCCCCGGCCGCAGCCAGCGCAACCAGGGCAGCATCGAACAGTTCGGTCCGTGTGGTGTGCGGGAGTGGACCGAACAATTCGGTGAACGCGAGATACGGAATGCCGACCTCACCGAGGTCCAAGCACCGCCCGACCAATACCCGAGTTGCGCGTGCTTCCGCATTGCGTCGCAATTCTGCCAGCAGTCGCGTTTTGCCTACACCGGCGTCGCCGGACACGACGGCCGGCCACGAGCGCGGCGTAGTTTGTTGGCGTGGCTCGCACTCTGATCGGACGGGACGCCGAACTTGCAGCGCTCGAACAGGTCGTCGCGGA
>NZ_NOZF01000029.1:0-12840 GCF_002258565.1 Rhodococcus sp. 05-2254-6 | reverse complement strand
GCTCGGCGAATCGTTGTCCGGCCTGTTCGAGCCGGTGGCGGAGTCTGCGCTCGACTACTCGATGATGCTCTCGCACAACGACATCGAGGCGCTGATCGGCATGGGTCCGTCGTCGCGACACGGTGACCCCGACGCTCGGTCCGCTGCCCTGGGGGAGCTACCGGACGTCACCGAGGTCACCGCGTCGGTGACGGTGTCGACCTATCGCAGGGTGAATCGCTGAGTCGTCCCGATCAGCGGCGCCGCGCCAGCGCGTCGTTGTAGACGGCGAGGGTCTGCTTCGCGATAGAGGCCCAGGAGAACTCGGCGACAGCGCGCTCGCGGCCCGCCTTGCCCATCGCCGTCGCGAGCGTGGGGTCGAGGGCGACCTCGTTGACGGTGTCGGCGAGGGTTCGTTCGAAAGCATCGGGTTCGTAGGAGTTGTAGTGCACCAGGCGTCCGGTGCGGCCCTCGTCGACGACCTCGGGGATGCCGCCGACATCCGAAGCCACCACGGCGGTTTCGCAGGCCATCGCCTCGAGGTTGACGATGCCGAGTGGCTCGTACACCGAGGGGCAGACGAACACTGCTGCTGCCGTGAGAATCTCGCGAATCTTGTCGGTGGGCAGCATGTCCTTGACCCAGAACACGCCGCTGCGCTGCTCGGCGAGCGACGCCACCGCGCGCTCGGTCTCCGCGGCGATCTCCGGTGTATCGGGCGCGCCTGCACACAGGACGAGCTGGATCGACGGGTCGAAATGGTGGGCGGCCGCGATCAGGTGCCCGACGCCTTTCTGCCGGGTGATGCGTCCGACGAACGCGACGATCGGCTTGCTTCGATCGACGCCGATCTCGTCCAGGGTCGAGGTGCCGTGGTCGGCGAACCACCGCTGGGTGTCGATTCCGTTGCGCACCACATGAACCCGGCTCGGATCGAGTCGCGGATAGGCGTCGAGCACATCTTTTGCCATGCCCTCGCTGACGGCGATGACCGCGTCGGCGTACTCCACGGCATTGCGCTCGGACCACGACGAGATGCGGTAGCCGCCGCCGAGTTGCTCGGCCTTCCACGGTCGGCGCGGCTCGAGGGAGTGCGCGGTGAGGATGTGGGGGACGTCGTACAACTCTGCTGCCAGATGACCGGCGAGACCGGTGTACCAGGTGTGCGAATGCACCACGTCCGCGCCTGCGGCGGCGTTCGCCATCCGCAGCTCGGCCGACAACGTCGTCAACGCAGCGTTGGCTCCGGCGAGCGCGGGATCCGGGTCGTGCACCTGCGCAGTGTCGCGGGGCGCGCCCATACAGTGGATGTCCACGTCGCACAGCGACTTCAGCTGCGCGGACAACTCGGTGACATGAACTCCTGCGCCACCGTAGATCTCCGGGGGATATTCCTTGGTCATCATTGCTACGCGCACGTGAACGAACCTACATTCCCCAGCAGTTGTGCGTGTACTGCTCGCAAGGTTCTCTCGGTGCGGATAGGTTGAGTGGGTGAGGACACAACCGCACGTACTAGGGATCGTGCTTGCCGGCGGCGAGGGTAAGCGTCTTTACCCGATGACCGCGGACCGAGCCAAGCCGGCAGTTCCCTTCGGGGGCGCCTACCGACTCATCGACTTCGTGCTGAGCAATCTCGTCAACGCCGGTTACCTCCGGCTCTGCGTGCTCACCCAGTACAAGTCCCATTCACTGGACCGCCACATCTCGCAGACGTGGCGGCTGTCCGGATTCGCCGGGGAGTACATCACTCCGGTTCCCGCGCAGCAGCGTCTCGGACCCCGGTGGTACACCGGCAGCGCCGACGCGATCTTCCAGTCGCTGAACCTGGTGTACGACGAGGACCCCGAGTACATCGTGGTCTTCGGAGCCGACCACGTGTACCGGATGGATCCGGAGCAGATGGTGCAGCAGCACATCGACTCCGGCGCGGGCGTCACCGTCGCGGGCATCCGGGTTCCGCGTAGCGAGGCCTTCGCGTTCGGGTGCATCGATTCGGACGAGAACGGCAAGATCACCCAGTTCCTCGAGAAGCCGGCGCAGCCGCCCGGCACCCCGGACGACCCGGACGTCACCTATGCGTCCATGGGTAACTACGTGTTCACCACCAAGGTGCTCGTCGACGCCATCAAAGCCGACTCCGAGAACGTCGACTCCGACCACGACATGGGCGGCGACATCATTCCGGCGCTCGTCGAAGCGGGCGTCGCCTCGGTCTACGACTTCAACGACAACGTCGTACCCGGTGCCACCGAGCGCGACCGCGGGTACTGGCGAGACGTGGGCACCATCGACGCCTTCTACGACGCGCACATGGACCTCGTGTCGGTCCACCCCATCTTCAACCTGTACAACCGCCGCTGGCCCATCCGCGGATCGGCCGAGAACCTGCCGCCCGCCAAGTTCGTCCAGGGCGGTTTGGCTCAGGAGTCGGTAGTCGGTGCCGGGTGCATCCTGTCCGCGGCCACGGTCCGCAACTCGGTGCTCAGTTCCAACGTCATGATCGACAGCGGCGCCACCGTCGAAGGCAGCGTCCTGATGCCCGGCGTCCGCATCGGCAAGGGTGCCGTCGTGCGGCACGCGATCCTGGACAAGAACGTCGTGGTGGGCGACGGCGAGATCATCGGCGTCGACCACGAACGCGATCGCGAGCGCTTCAACGTCAGTGCCGGGGGAGTCGTCTCCGTCGGCAAGGGCGTCTGGATCTAGAGCCTGCGGCATGTGAACGGTAATTCGTAACCCGCTACGAGTTACCGCTCACATGCGGCGCAGCCGCTCACGCTCTCGACGCGCAGATCAACCCGTCGCCCAAGGGCAGCAGCACCGTCGTCAGACGGTCGTCCTCGGCGATGGCCCGGGCAGCGGAACGGACTGCAACAGCGGTGGCGTCGCGCTGAGTGGGATCGGCGACCCGTCCGCCGAGCAACGCGTTGTGCAGCACCAGAACTCCGCCAGGGCGCAGCAGCCTGACGCTCTCGGCAACGAAGTGCGGATGGTCGGCCGGACTGGCGTCGATGAACACCAGGTCGTAGGTGTCGTCGGCCAACCGGGGGAGCACGTCCAACGCCCAACCGTTGATCAGCCGGGTACGTGAGGGCGCTATTCCCCCCGCGCGGAACGCTTCTCGGGCCGCGCGCTGGTGCTCCGGTTCGGTGTCGATGGTGGTGAGAACGCCGTCCGCGCGCATCCCGTCGAGCAGCCACAAGCCGCTGATGCCTGCGCCGGTTCCGATTTCGACGACGGTCTTCGCGCCGAGCATCTGGGTGAAGATGGACAGAATCGCTCCGACCGACGGCGGTACCGGGGCGGCACCGAGGTCGACGGCTCGCTCTCTGGCTGCGATCAGAACCTCGTCCTCCTGGGCGGAGTCTTCGGCGTAGGCGAGCATCTTCTCGGCGTTGGTCGGCACGCCCCGAGGCTATCGTGCCCAGGGCACATTCTCACGCACACATTCTCAGGTGCGCCTCAGCTGTTTCATACCGGACCCACACGCGGGTCCGTCAGGCTATGGAGGAATCGAAGGTCCATCTCGATTGCGAAGTGTGAGCTGGAACATCCGAGGGTAGTCGTCGGTTGAATCAGAAGGACGTACGCAGTCCTGAGCAGGAGGATCCAACTATTTACAAGATCAACGGCGATCGCGACACCGCGCGTCTACCCGAGTCCGTACCCGCGCCCGACGACCTCAGCGGCACCGCAGTGTTCGATGCGACCGGCGAGGACTCCACCATGCCGTCCTGGGACGAACTGGTTCGCGAACACGGCGACCGCGTCTACCGACTGGCCTACCGTCTGTCCGGCAACGCTCAGGACGCCGAGGACCTGACGCAGGACACCTTCATTCGCGTGTTCCGCTCCCTGTCGAACTACCAGCCGGGCACCTTCGAAGGGTGGCTGCACCGCATCACCACCAACCTGTTCCTGGACATGGTCCGCCGTCGTAGCCGCATCCGTATGGAAGCGCTTCCCGAGGATTACGACCGCGTTCCCTCCGACCGACCCAACCCCGAGCAGATCTACCACGATGCCCGCCTCGATCCCGATCTGCAGTCCGCGCTCGACTCGCTGGCACCCGAGTTCCGCGCCGCAATCGTGCTGTGCGACATCGAAGGACTGTCCTACGAAGAGATCGGTGCGACACTGGGCGTCAAGCTCGGAACGGTTCGCAGTCGCATTCACCGTGGACGCCAGGCGCTACGCGAGTACCTTCGAGTGCACGGGAAGGTCGACTCCGGTCACGCAAGTGTCCACTAGCTACGAGGAGGGTTGGATGACGCAGGCGCGCAAGCCGAAGCAATTCAGCTCCACCGAACATCTGGCCAGTGAGGCCGTCGCGGCGTACGTCGACGGCGAATTGCGAATGCCCGCTTATCTCCGTGCAGCCGACCATCTGTCCGAATGCCCCGAGTGCGCCGCCGAGGTCGAGGCCCAGCAGCAGGCGCGCAAGGCCTTGCGTGGAGCAGGGGAGATGTCGATGCCCCATTCTCTGCTCGGTCTGCTCAGCCAGATACCGTCCTGCGCCGGCGAGGATCGGCCGTCCCACACCAAGCGAACCTTCATGTCCGCCGTAGCCGACGTCCGCCGTCGACGACGCTGACGGTGCCCGACTCTTCTCACCTGCATCGAGCCGCGCCGACCGCTCGAGTGATACTGAACTCTCACACCGACGTATGCGAGGGGTAACCGGACGCGTGACATCGAATTCGACCAGCACCGAGACCGCAGGCACCGATCCGGCAGATTCCGAGGCCGCAGGGACCGGTCCGGAAGGTCCTCGGTTGCCACCGCGTCCGCTGTATCGACCCTCCGTCGATCCGGTGTCGGCCTCGGTGTTCGGACGTCCCGACGACGTGGACGGTTCCTTCTCTCCTCGTAGGCCCGGCGACGAACTTCCCTCGCGCGTATCGGTGCGCCCACCCGATCCTGTCCTCGCCGAGGCCTTCGGTCGCCCGAGCGATGCCCATGAATCACTGCAACGAGACCCGAACGCCGAGGACGAGAGCGACACCGCCCCGTCGGCTCCGGCCGATCCGTGGCGCGACCCCACCTCTCGGGTCTCCCTCGGCAGCGCGGCGCTCGATTCCCCGCCCCCTCCCGTTCTTCCACCGGGCACCAAACTCGGTGTGCGAGACGTGCTGTTCGGTCGGTCTGTGTCCGTCCGAGCTCTCGTCGTACTCGGTGTTCTCGCACTCGTCATCGGATTGGTAGGCGGGCTGTTCGGTCGCCTCACCGCCGAGGTGACGGGCGCGTTGACCAGCCAGAAAGTGACGCTGACCCAGTCCAGCGGCGACGACATCCCGCGCGGACAGATCAGCAACGTCGCCGACGCCGTCCTGCCGTCCGTCGTCTCGATCCAGGTGACGCTCGGCGAGACCGGCGGCACCGGCTCGGGCGTCGTCATCGACGGTGCCGGCTACATCGTGACGAACAACCACGTGATCTCCCTGGCCGCATCCGACCCGGAGAACTCGACACTCGAAGTGACCTTCTCCGACGGCACCAAGGTGCCCGCCGACATCGTCGGCCGCGACACCAAGACCGACCTCGCCGTCCTCAAGACCGATGTCGGCAACCTCACCGTCGCCGAACTCGGTCGTTCCGACGACGTTCGCGTCGGGCAGGACGTGATCGCGGTCGGCTCGCCGCTGGGACTGAACAAGACCGTCACCTCCGGCATCGTCAGCGCGCTCGATCGGCCCGTGGCGCTGTCGGGTGAAGGCACCGATACCAACGCCGTCATCGATGCCGTGCAGACCGACGCCGCCATCAACCCCGGCAACTCCGGCGGTCCGCTCATCGACTTCGAGGGCCGCGTGATCGGCATCAACTCGGCCATCCGAAGCGAGAGCGGCGGATCGGTCGGCCTCGGCTTCGCGATCCCCGTCGACGAGGTCACCGAGGTGACGCAGAGTCTCATTCGGGACGGCGTCATGCGTCATCCCGACTTCGGCGTCAACGCCCGATCGGTCATCAACGACACCTCCGCCGGGGCAGAAGTGGCCAACGTGCGCTCGGGCGGGCCTGCTCAGGAAGCGGGCATCGTCGAGGGAGACGTCATCACGAAGGTCGGCGACCGCACCGTGGGTAACGCCGACGAACTGGTCGTCGCCGTGCAGGCCACGACGATCGGGGAGTCGGTTCCGGTGCAACTCGTCCGGTCGGGACGGCTGGTGGACCTCTCCGTCACGCCGGTTTCGGACTGACGACGTAGGCTGGCAGGCGTGTTCGGCAACATCGGTTGGGGAGAGCTCGTCATTCTCCTCGTAGCAGCTCTCGTGATCCTCGGCCCCGATCGCCTCCCCGGCGCCATCAGCTGGGTGTCCAAGTCGATCCGGCAGGTCAAGGACTACGCCAACGGCGCGAGCCAACAGCTCAAGGACGAGCTCGGCACCGACTTCGAGGACCTTCGCAAGCCGCTTGCCGATCTCAACCAGCTCCGGGGCATGACCCCGCGCGCGGTGATCACCAAACACCTGCTCGACGGTGACGACTCGGTCTTCAAGAACCCACTCGACGACACCTTCAAGGGCAAGCCCTTCGAGACCAAGCCGAAGAACGTGGGCGGACCGACTCCACAGGCCGGAACCGCTCGCAGTGGGGTGTCGATGAGCAAGAACGAGCCGAAACTGTCTGCAGGCGATACCCCGCCGATCGACGCCGACGCCACGTAGCAGTCTCCATCCTCGGTCGCCGCTCCCGACCACGCCCATTCGGATCAATGCGGGATTCAGTCACTCTGAGTGCAACAAAGCCACATTGATCCACAGCTGGGTGGGGGCCGTCAGCCAGGCCGGCTGCCACGCGTGTCTAGAGCTTGCGCGCCGAGTCGATTCCGAGTGACATGCCGACCAGTCCGCGTTCACGGACTGCCAATTTCGCTGCCACGGCTTCGAGTGCTTGTGCTGCAGGCGATTCCGGGTTGCTCAGTACGATCGGAGTGCCGGCGTCTCCGCCTTCTCGGACGGCGGTGTCGAGGGGGATCTGACCCAGCAGAGGCACGCTGGCACCCACTGCCTTGGTCAGTCTGTCGGATACGTCCTGTCCGCCACCGGATCCGAAGATGTCCATCCGGGTACCGTCGGGCAGTTCGAGCCACGACATGTTCTCCACAACGCCTGCCACGCGCTGACGCGTCTGCAATGCAATCGCGCCCGCTCGTTCGGCCACCTCGGCCGCGGCCTGCTGCGGAGTGGTGACGACGAGGATCTCGGCACTCGGAATGAGTTGGGCGACAGAGATCGCCACGTCACCGGTGCCGGGCGGGAGGTCGAGCAGCAGTACGTCCAGATCGCCCCAGAAGACATCGGCGAGGAACTGCTGCAGTGCGCGGTGCAGCATCGGCCCGCGCCAGACGACGGGGGTGTTGCCCTGGGTGAACTGCGCGATCGAGATGAACTTCACTCCGTGCGCCTGCGGCGGCATGATCATCTTCTCGACCTGCGTCGGCCGCGCGTCGTTTCCGAGCATCCGGGGCACGGAGTGACCGTAGATGTCGGCGTCGAGCACGCCGACCGACAGCCCACGAGCGGTCAGTGACGCGGCGAGATTCACCGTCACGCTGGACTTGCCCACGCCGCCCTTGCCCGACGCCACCGCGTACACGCGGGTCAGGGATCCGGGTTGCGCGAAGGGAATGATCGGCTCCGCGGAATCGCCGCGCAGAGATTTGCGGAGCTCGGTGCGCTGCTCGTCGTTCATGACGTCGAGTTCGACCGTCACGGTGCCCACGCCGGCGACGTCGGCGACGGCGTTCTTCACGCGATCGCTGATTTCGGTCTTCATCGGGCAGCCGGAAGTGGTCAGATAGATGCCGACGCCGACCGCGCCGTCGTCGGAGATGTCGATGCTCTTGACCATCCCGAGGTCGGTGATGGGTTTGCGGATCTCGGGGTCGATCACCTTCGTGAGCGCGGTCCGAACGTCGGATTCGGTCAGTACAGCCATTGCCTCATGCTAGGCGGTGGGTTGTGCGCCGATGGACAGCAGGGCAGGCGCGGGCGCGATGTCAGTGAATGCGGGGCAGCTGGTCCGAGGACGGGACGATGCCGGTGGCGTAGCCGGCCGACCATGCGAGCACGTTCGCTACGTAGGCCATCGAATTGTTGTAGCGCAGGATCGCTCTGGTGGTCGATCCCAGATCGCGCATGTCGGTGCCGTTGTCGCACAGGTACATGCCGGTGGCCAGGGCTGCGTCGAACAGGTTCTGGGGGTCGGAGACTCCGTCGCCGTTGCCGTCGGCGTGATAGAGGTTCCACGTCGAGGGCAGGAACTGCATGGGTCCCACTGCGCGGTCGTATTCGGCATCGCCGTCGAGCGCCCCGCCGTCGGTGTCACGAATCACCTGGTTGCCGGCCAGTGTGCCGTTCAGCCGGGGGCCGAGGATGGGTTCGTGCAGTTCGCCCGAGTCGTCGACCTTGCCGTTGTTGGCATGGGTGGATTCGACGCGGCCGATGCCGGCGATGACGGTCCAGCCGATGCCGCAGCCGGGTTGCTGCTGGGCCAGGATCCGCTCGGCGTTCTTGTACGCCGAGACGTTGACGACCGGGATGGCGATGGGGCTGACGGCGAGGTTGGTGGGCAGCTCGGGTGTGGGCGGGATCTCGGGAATCGGCGCGGGTGCGGGGACCGCGGCGGGCACCGGCTGCTCGGCCTGAGCCACCGGCTGCGCCTGCTGGTCCTGGGCGATCGGCTGCGGAGTCTCCACCACGGAGTTCGATTCCTGGGCGGCCGTGGTGGTCTTGGCCGAGACGAACGGAATGTATTCCGTGGCTCCGGCGCTGGTGGCGGCGGTGACGAGTCCTGCGGGGACGAGACCTGCCAGAGCAATCACCGAGTTCCGTCGAACCTTGGAAGTCGATGCTTTTCTGTGACGACCCACGCGTGCTGTACCTCCTGATTTCCCCGGATGACAACCGGGGCCCGACCTGATGACCGGGATCGAGGGTACCTGATTCGAGACTGTTCCGTTATCGGGCCGTTACAGAGCGAGCCGCTACGTATCGAGGTCCGAGACCTCCGGGGTGCCCGCGTCGTCCTGCACCCTGGCGGCGGCCTTCTTCCGTGCTTTCTTCGGAGCCGCTGTGGGCTGGCCCGTCGCCTGCTCGAGGAGCGCCTTGATCTCGTCGAGTTCGCGGCGCAGGTAGTCGCGGGTGGCGACCTCGCCGACCGCGATCCGCAGCGATGCCAACTCGCGAGCGAGGAACTCTGTGTCGGCTTTCGTCTGTTGTGCGCGAGAACGGTCCTCCTCGAGCGAGACGCGGTCTCGGTCGTCCTGCCGATTCTGGGCCAGCAGAATCAGCGGAGCCGCGTACGCGGCCTGGGTCGAGAACGCGAGGTTGAGCAGGATGAAGGGATACGGGTCCCACCGAAGGTTGACCGCCACGACGTTGAGGAAGATCCAGACGATCACGATGCCCGTCTGGATCGCCAGGTAGCGGCCGGTACCGAGGAACCTCGCGGCCTTCTCGCCCGACCTGCCGAGGTCGAAATCGACGTTGACGTTGAACATCCGCGATCCGCGCGGAGTGTCCATTCTCTGGCGTGCTGTTTCTTTCACTGTCCGGCCACTTCCTGATCTCGCCAGTCCTCGGGCAGCAGGTGATCGAGGACGTCGTCCACGGTCACGGCCCCGACCAGGTGGTCCTCGTCGTCGACCACCGGGCCGCAGACGAGGTTGTACGTCGCGAAGTATCGCGTGACGGCGGTGAGGCTGTCCTCGGGCGACAAGCGCGGCAGGGCGCTGTCCACCACGCCGCCGACCAGACTCGCCGGGGGTTCTCGAAGTAGCTGCTGCAGATGTACGCAGCCGAGGTACGGCCCGGTGGGAGTGGCGGTGGGCGGCCGCACCACGAACACCAGTGAGGCGAGCGCGGGCGTCAGGTCGGGGTTGCGTACCCGGGCGAGCGCCTCGGCCACCGTCGTCGATGCGGTGAGTACGACGGGCTCGGGGGTCATCAGACCACCGGCGGTGTCGGGGGAGTGCTCGAGCAGCCGTCGGACGGGTGCGGAGTCCTCCGGATCCATCAGTCGCAGAAGCGATTCCGCTTCGGTCTCGGGCAGCTCTCCGAGGAGGTCGGCGGCGTCGTCGGGGTCCATGGCCTCGAGCACGTCGGCACCGCGGTCGACGCCGAGGTAGTGCATCAGCTCCACCTGATCGTCGTCGGGCAGTTCCTGGACGACGTCGGCGAGCCGTTCGTCGTCCAGGGCCCGCGCCACTTCCATGCGTCGTTTGACGGGAAGCTCGCGCATCGCGTTGGCGACGTCGGCCGCTCGCAGGTCCTCGAACTGCATGAGCAGCTGTGCCACACCCTGATCGGGCATCGACAGTTCGTTCTGCGTGAGTCCCTGCACGTGCAGCCAGTCCACGACATGGATGGCACCGCGGCGCGCCAGGCGCTGACGTTGTTTGCGTACGGCTACTCGCGCGACGACCCAGTCCCGCGTTCGGGTGAGCTCGATACCCAGATCGACGACGATGGAATCGGCGTCGTGCAGCTCGTCGAGTTCGGGGTCGTCGACGCGCACCTTGGAGTCGAGGATCTGGGCGAACACCAGGATCTCGTTCGCGCGCTGGGTGAATCGCCGCAGACTGACGTTGCCGGTGGTGAGTTGAACCGAGTTGGGCTCGATACTGGTGACTCTGAGCATCGGTACGAAAATTCTTCGGCGCGTTGCCAATTCGACCACGAGGCCGAGGACTCTGGGTTGCGCTCTGCCGACCCGCATCGAGATGACCACGTCGCGAACTCGGCCGATGGATTCGCCGTCGGGGCCCAGGACGCCCAGGCCGGCGAGCCTGGCCGCGAATACCTTGCTCAGTGCTGCCATGATGGCAAGGTTAGAGGTTGGGCGATACAGACGATGAATCAGACAGGGGTTGTGCTGCGGTGAATGCGTCGGGCCTACGGAGATCGGTGCTGGCCGTTCCGGGTAGTTCGGACAAGATGATCGCCAAGGCCAAGGGACTGCCTGCCGACGCGATCTTCCTCGATCTCGAAGACGCCGTCGCGCCCATCGCGAAAGTCGAGGCCCGCGCGCGCATCGTCGATGCTCTGAACTCCGATGGCTGGGGCGATCAGATCAAGGTGGTGCGCGTCAACGACTGGACGACGCAGTGGACGTACGGGGACGTCATCGACGTCGTGTCCGGTGCCGGACGCAATCTCGACGCCATCCTGCTGCCGAAGGTGGAGTGCGCCGCGCACGTGCAGGCGTTGGATCTGCTGCTCACCCAGCTCGAGAAAGAGCACGGACTCGACGTCGGAGCCATCGGGATCGAACCGCAGATCGAGAGTGCCCGCAGTCTGCGCAACATCGACGAGATCGCGACCGCGAGCCCGCGGGTGCAAACCCTGGTGTTCGGTCCCGCAGACCTGATGGCCAGCGTCAACATGCGCACCCTGGTCGTCGGCGAGCAGCCGGTCGGATACGACACGGGCGACGCCTACCACCACATTCTGATGACCATCCTGCTCGCCGCCCGAACACACGGTCTGCAGGCAATCGACGGTCCGTATCTTCAGATACGTGATCTCGACGCCTTTCGTCGGGCGGCGGGCCGGACGGCAGGCCTCGGTTTCGACGGCAAGTGGGTGCTGCATCCGACGCAGATCGAGGCCGCCAACGAGATCTTCGCGCCGCGTCAGGCCGACTACGACAAGGCCGAGATGATTCTCGACGCGTACGAGTTCCACACCTCCGCGGCGGGCGGCGGTCGCGGCGCAGTGATGTTGGGCGACGAGATGATCGACGAGGCGAGCCGCAAGATGGCGCTCGTCGTCTCGGCGAAGGGACGTGCGGCAGGAATGACACGGACGACCGCCTTCGTGCCGCCCGCGCCCTGACCGACCGTCAACCTGCTGTGAACCGCTACAACGGGTGTGCCGAGTGTCCGTTTCGGGGCACAATGGAGCCATGACCAATCCCCTCTCGCAGCCCGGTCGCCCAGGGCAGGGCCTGCCGACTCCGCCCTCCGGCTGGCCTATCGGTTCCTACCCCACCTACGCCGAGGCGCAGCGCGCCGTCGACTACCTCTCCGACGAAGAGTTCTCGGTGCAGGACGTGACGATCGTCGGTGTCGACCTGATGCAGGTCGAGCGCGTGCTCGGCCGCCTCACCTGGCCCAAAGTCATTGGTGGAGGCATTGTTTCGGGTGCCTGGCTGGGAGTCTTCCTCGGCCTGGTCCTCGGCATCTTCAGTGAGAACATCTTCGGAGCGCTGCTCATCGGCGTCGGCGGTGGCATCATCTTCGGGTTGATCTCGGCGTCCATTCCGTACGCGGCCACCAAGGGACAGCGAGATTTCGCGTCGAGCATGCAGTTGGTCGCGGGCCGATACGACGTCATCTGCGAGCCGCGAACCGCGGAGAAAGCACGCGACCTGCTCGCCAAACTGTCGATCTGATCACACCTGGTGGACGACCAGGCAACCGACAGGTAACGGAATAGCCCCAAATCGCCCTCTATGCCAGTGAGTTCGGTTACGTTTCTTTCGTGCACGGCAGTCCCACACAATGTGCTGCGCGAGTAACTGAACGTACGGAGGCGGAAAGTGCCGAGACATCGTGGTCGTAGGCGTGGAAAAGCAACGAGGATAGGGGTGTTGGCGGCAGCGGCTCTGGTCACGAGTCCGTTGCTCGCAGCGTGTGGTTCGTCCGACAGTTCGGTTCCGGTTCTGAGTTTCTACACTGCCGCAGACGGCGCAGAGCAGTACGCCGCTGCGGCACAGGTGTGTTCCGACGCCTCCAACGGCCGCTACCGAGTGGAGCAACGGACTCTGCCCAAGAGCGCCAACGATCAGCGGCTCCAGCTCGCGCGGCGCCTCGCCGGCAACGACAGGACGCTGGATCTGATGACACTCGAC